>CAKZLH010000230.1 GCA_937125285.1 uncultured Balneolaceae bacterium
AAAAATATAGGGTCTGTTCATCCCTTAACAAAAACGCTGCAGGAGATGAAAAGCATTTTTTACCGTTTGGGTTTTAATATTGCTGACGGACCTGAAGTAGAAGATGACTTTCACAATTTTACAGCACTAAATTTTCCTCCCAATCACCCAGCCAGGGATACTCAAGACACTTTTTTTGTGCGAAAAAATGAGGATCCAGCTATTCCCGATTTGGTGCTAAGAACTCATACTTCTCCGGTACAAATTCGGCTCATGGAGAAGCAAGCCCCTCCTATTCGCTCTATTATGCCAGGTCGCGTATACAGAAACGAGGCCGTATCACCTAAATCGTATTTTCTCTTTCATCAGGTTGAAGCGCTCTACGTCGACCACAATGTGAGTGTGGCAGATCTAAAGGAATCTCTTATCACTTTTGTAAAACTGATGTATGGTTCGGATGTAACCTATCGATTGCGTCCTAGTTTTTTTCCATTTACCGAGCCCAGTTTGGAAATGGATATATGGTGGGGCTCTAAAGAATCAGGTAAATGGCTTGAGATACTAGGATCAGGCATGGTGGATCCTAACGTTTTTAAAGCGGTTAATATCGATCCAGAAATCTATTCCGGTTTTGCTTGGGGTATGGGGGTTGAACGAATGGCCATTCTCAAATATGAAATCGATGACATTCGCACTTTTTACGAAAATGATATCCGCTTCCTACACCAATTTGTTTAAGAAATTACAGTTCACGCATTATGAAATTATCCTACAACTGGCTTAACGAATACATATCCCTACCAGAGGATGTACGAGAAACTGCAGACACCTTAACCCTCATTGGTTTAGAAGAAGAAGAAACCTTTAGTATAGGTACGAATCTAGAAGGTATTATTACTGGTGATATTTTACGGGTTGAAAAGCACCCAAATGCTGACCGCTTATCGGTTTGTACAGTAAACGATGGAAGCAGTGAACTACAAATCGTGTGTGGCGCCTCAAACGTTCAAGTAGGTCAAAAAGTGGCGATTGCACCCGTTAACAGCCAACTGCCCATTACAGATGAAAAAGGGCGCCCTATAGTTATCAAAAAAACCAAATTAAGGGGTGTTGTTTCAGAGGGTATGATTTGTGCAGAAGATGAATTGGGGCTCTCTAACGACCATTCTGGGATTATGGTATTACCTGAAGATACTCCTGTTGGAGTACCTCTTAGCCGTGTTGTTGAGAGCTATCAAGACCAGATTATAGATATAGCCATAACACCTAATCGACCAGACGCCACCTCCCATATTGGAGTTGCCAGAGATTTATCGGCAAAATGGATTACAGAATTACATGTTCCCAAGATTTCCGAACCCAATGAAATAAAACATCAAGGGTCACATATTTCCATACACATCGATGACACTCATGGTTGCCACCGATATGTTGGGGTACTCATCGAAAACCTAAAGATTGAAGCATCCCCTACTTGGCTTAGAAATAGATTAGAAGCCATAGGACTCAGAAGCATCAACAATATTGTGGATATTACCAACTACGTTATGCATGAGATGGGACAACCGTTACATGCTTTTGATGCCCATGAAATAAGTAGTAAGAAAATTCGAGTAAAGCATTTTGATTCATCCATGCCCTTCATTACTCTCGATGAGGTGAGTAGAGATGTTCCAGCAGGTAGTTTATTTATATGCGATGATCAAAAACCCATCGCCATTGCCGGTGTTATGGGCGGTGAAAATTCTGAAGTAAGCGAGAAGACCACTTCTATATTACTGGAGAGTGCGTACTTTGAGCCCGGTAAAATTCGCAAATGTGCCAAAGATTTAGCCCTTCAAACCGATGCTTCTTATCGATTTGAACGTGGCATAGACCCTGAAATGACTGTAAGAGCAGCCATGAGGGCCTCGGATCTAATCCAGCAGCTTCTACCCTCCTCACGCATTGTTGAAGTAGTAGATGTACACCCTGTCACATGGCAGCCCACGAACATCTCACTTTCCTTACCTAAGGTACATAAGCTATTAGGAGTAGAAATTGATACTAACTGGATTCAAAGGACTTTCAACGCTTTAGGTATAAAAACCACTGAAACTAGCCAAAACCAATTAGATTGTAAAATACCTAGCTTCAGACCAGACTTAGAACGCGAAATTGATCTTATAGAAGAAATTGGACGGATTTTTGATTACAACAACATCCCCTCTCCAGCGCATGGAATTCAGATTTCAACGGAACCATTTTCTGAATGGGAAACTTGTAAACAAAAAATAATTGAAAAGATTGTTGGGCTCGGATACAATGAAATATATTCAAACTCATTGATTTCCGAGGAAGAAGCCAATCATTTTGGTGAACTCTCGGATATGATTTCGACCTTGAATCCTCTCACCAAGGATATGACAACCCTACGGCCTTCGCTTTTACCCGGCTTCTTAAAAGCAGCTTCCTATAATAAAAATAGAAAAGCTTCTGGTGTCCGGTTTTTTGAACTTGGAAATGTTTTTTACTCAGCTACAGAAGGAACTTTTCACAAAGGCATTGGAGAACAAACACATGTACTTCTCGGAGTCTCTGGGAGAAAGCATGACGATCACTGGTTAGCTAAATCTAGCCCTTACACATTCATGGATCTGAAGGCGGATACTCATGCCCTTCTTGCATCACTTGGGCTTGCTCAACACATTCAAACAAGAGTCTCAGATCAAGATGAACTCACATACTATATCGGAGAACACTCTATAGGTAAGCTTTCGAAAGTAAGTAAAGCCTTACAGAAAACATATGAGCTAGATGAGCATGTATATTTTGGGGAATTCAACCTAAACACTCTTTATGATGCTTTCATAAATCAAGGTACTATACGATTTACCCCCATCCCCAAATTTCCTGGTATAGAGTATGATATAGCACTTATTGTTAGAAGTGACATTGATGCCGAAACACTACTTCAAGAAATTAGCCAAACAGCGGGTACTCTATTACAAAAGATCGATATTTTCGACGTATATGAGGGTGAAAATATAGCTCAAAACAGCAAAAGTATTGCATTTCGACTACAGTTTTTAGACGCAAATAAAACGTTGAATATCAAAGATATAGAACCTATAATTAACAATGTTGTAAGATCATTAAATAAAAAGTATAATGTAGAACTTAGATCATAACATTATGCATCCTATATCTGAACATACCGAACGGTTCAAGGAGCTAGTCGAAGAACTTTATGTTGAAGTGGATTCTCTCAAAAAAGAACTCCGTGAATCCAAGCGTGAACAACTTCAACTAATTAAAAAGCTGGAACAAGAAAGAGGTAAACAGACCGATATATTTTCAGCCATTAGCGAATCTGAACGACTAGCTTTACGACAGCAAATACAAAGTATGATTCAAAAAATCGATCGTCATTTAGAAGGTAATTGATACTACGTCTACTATCGTGAAATCATTAAAAGTAAGCATACTCGGCAAGCAATATCCTCTAATGGTAGAAGACCATGAAGAAGAGAATATGCTCAATATTTGCAGGTATGTGGATGAAAAATTCCAAGAGTACCGACAACAATTGCTTAAACAACCCGAATCTACGGTTATGGTACTTGCAGCGCTAAGTATTGCAGAAGAACTTTTTGAGCTTCGCAACCAACTCTCCGAGACGGAAAAAAATGAACAGGTTATGATGAAACGAGTAAATACTCGACTCGAACAGCTGCTTGAAGATATAAGAGGTTAATTCTGTGGCCTCAGCAATTACGGTCTTATTTTTGGGAGATATTGTTGGTGAAGAAGGTATGCAGTGTACCAGAAGCTTTTTACCATCTCTTATCCAAAAGTATAACGCTGATTTTGTTATAGTAAATGGCGAGAATTCACATGAAGGCCATGGCATCAATGAAGAAATCATAACAGAACTTATAGAACTCGGAGTCCATGTAATTACAGGTGGAGATCATTCCTTTGATAAGTGGAAAGTATTCTCCTATATGCGTCAACACCATCATATTCTCCGCCCTCTCAATTATCCATCGGGTAATGCAGGTTATGGCTTCGGTATTTATGATATACCTAATACCCCACTTAAATTCGGAGTCATAAATCTACAAGGTAGAACCTTTATGAAAGCCATTGATGACCCTTTCAAAGCGGTTGATTGGGCACTAGATCATATTCAAAAAGAAACCAAGCTGATCTTTATCGACTTTCATGCTGAAGCTACCGCCGAAAAGGTATCCATGGCTTGGCATGTAGATGGAAGAGCTTCGGTTTTGGTAGGTACACACACGCATATCCCTACAGGTGATGCTCGAATTTTCCCCAAAGGCTTAGGCTACATAACGGATGCTGGCATGACCGGTTCTTATGCAGGTTCACTAGGTATGGATAAAAAAGTAGCGTTAAAACGTTTTATAACGGGTGTACATCAAAAGTATAAAGCAGCTACCGGAGACGCTCGCCTAAGTGGTATTGTAGCAAAAATTAATACTGATACAGGAAGCTGTGAGCATATTGAACATTTTGCTTTTCCCGCTTTTAACAATTCTAGCTCCTAGGTTGTCATGAATGAACTATTAGCTATTAATGATGTATATAAAACATATCCTGCTAGTGATGGGCAGGTACTAGAGGTACTCAATGGAGTAAATTTTAAATTGGCCGAAAAGTCCATCGCCTCCATAGTTGGTACAAGTGGTAGTGGAAAAAGTACTCTACTGCATATTATTGGTGGACTTGATAAAGCCGACTCAGGACACGTTTTATGGAATGGTGAGGACATCACTCATTGGAATGAGTTAAAGATGGCTAGCTTTCGAAACAATGAAATGGGCTTTATTTTTCAGTTTCATCATCTCCTTCCCGAATTCACCGCCCTTGAAAACGTAATGATTCCTGCCATTATCAATGGTAAATCAGAATCTAGAAGCCGACAGCTGGCTTATGATTTATTAAATGATTTTGGTCTAGCTAAACGTTTAGAACATAGACCTAACCAACTCTCGGGTGGTGAACAGCAACGAGTAGCCATGGCAAGAGCCTTAATTAATGAGCCTTCTTTTATTCTAGCCGATGAACCCACTGGAAATTTGGATGAACAAAACACAAACCAGATTTTAGAACACCTTATCCGACTACGCGATCAACATTCGGTAGCTATTTTAATGGTTACTCATGAAATGGAAATTGCACGGGCAGGAGATCTTATCTGGGAGATGAAAGACGGTCAAATATCAGAAATACTTTAAATACTAAAGGTGCACAAAGCGTAATTTTCGTTTTGCTTATAGCATAAAGCACCGTATTTTTGGGCAGTCAAAAAATAACTATCAAATTTGCACTATGGCCGACAATAAAAAGAATGATGACATCACCAAGGACCCGCTTATTCAGTGGTTCGAAAATGCAAATGCCTATTTTCAAGCCAACAAGAATTCCATAATAGGGGTTTCTGTTGCTGTTGTAGTGTTTGTCGCATCTATTATAGGTTATTCCTTCTACTCTAATTCACAAGAAGAACAAGCCCAACAGCTACTGTCAATAGCAGAAGGCTACTATGCAGAAGGTGATTATGTAAAAGCATTAGATGGTGATAGTTTTGAATTAACCTATGGATTTAAGGCCATAGCAAATGATTTTTCTGGAACCTATGCAGGAAATCTCGCTTCATATTATGCGGCTATTTCCTCTTATCAACTAAACAATGTAGAAGATGCTCTTTTCTATATGGAGCAGTTTGATGTGCCCGATGGTATTTTAGGAGTTGGAGCCAAAAATCTTCATGCGAAACTATTCTTATCACAAGGTAGTGTTGAGGCAGCTGCTAAAAGTTTTGAAGCAGCCGCAAGGTGGGATCTTAATGAAGCCACCACTCCAAGTAATCTACTAAGTGCCGCAGAACTCTATTTTGAGATTGGGGATAAGGAAAAAGCTTCTGCTTTAGTTGAAGAAATTCTACAAGACTACCCTAACAGTACTCAAGAAGCTCGTGCAGAGTTTTTAAGAGGTAGTTTAGCTACTAACTAGGGACCTACTCTACAGCCCAATTACGTTAAGCATTTTTGTTTTTCTCTGCGATGTATTTCGAGAGATATCTATGAGCTAGACTATTGTTTTGTCTGAAACTCTGATGAACCATAGATGTGTTCATAAGGCGCTCTAAGAACATTGGATTTAAGAGATTGTTCAATAGCATTCTCTCATGCGTGAAGCTTATAGAATCGCTCATAAGCTTGTCTTTTATTTTTTGACTTTCCGTAATCTTCTGTTCATAATGACGTTTATTTTGAGCCAAGAAAATAGTTTTCTCAATGAATTCAGCGTCCGAACAGGTCACCTCTCCAGGAAACTCATGATCATATAAATATTCGTCTAGACCTTCTCGACCAATGGGAGTGGTTATAGTTGGTAACTCAGAAAGAATCGCTTCTAAAATTTTCCCCTTAATCCCCGCTCCAAATCGAAGTGGAGCCAGTTGTAATAGATATCCCTTCATTACGTTGGTGACATCATCCGCCCTACCTTTAACATAAATGCCTAAGCTAACATTATTAAGCTTTTGGATATCAGCATCGGCATATGCTCCATATAAATGCAATTCTTGATTGGGTATTTTTTCGCGAATACTAGGCCATAAATCACGACATAGATGATGCACGGCATCTCTATTGGGAGCATGTTTATAGTTGCCAATAAACATAAAATGATTTCTGCTCACTACTGATCCACTATCATGATTAGTTTCCACCCAATTATTCGATAACAGAGGTAAAAAATAAAGCGAGTCCGAATCTAATCGATAGTACTTCCTAGCCAAATCCATTTCAACCCGAGAAACCATCAAATTAAGATGTACCCGATACATACTTGCCAATTCTCTAAGACTTATGGGATTGGATAAACAACTCTCTGAAACCATGAACTCTTGATTCCAGAGTCTATCATGCGTTAAATACTGCAAGGATAGCCTTCTCGCCTCTCGAAGTCCATGGAGATCTTCCGTATCAAGAATTCTGATAGCAGATGGACAAACTTCCGCTACTTGCCATCCAAATTGTTCCTCCATCATAAACCGATCAAATATTACGATATCGGGATTAATAGCCTGGATGGACTTGGGTGTTTGTGGGCTGTTAGGATCCAATTTGTAATGTTGGGCATATTCATATACCGTTGAATAATCTGAAGGTTCCGCCAATGAACTTATGTGTACAGACCATCCCATTTCATTAAAAACACACACCAATCGATCTATGCGAACCCCTGCTGCCGATGAACCAGGCTCTGGCCAAACCAAACAAAAAAACAGCACTTTTTTGGGCTTTGTATCAGTCAAAACTAAATTGAATTGTAGAAGTAAAACCGGCTTGGATGTTCAATGCGCTCCGTACTATCATTGGCTCTGGAGCTAAGTATGGATTCCATGTACCCTCATCCCATTGTCCATTATTGTTGGTATCGATGTATAATCGCAAAATATACTCTCGAGCAACTAATTCATCTATAATTTCACGTTCAGAAAATGATCCTTCACGAATGATGGAATTTTTTGTGTCATATAACTCAAAATGAACATCTGGAACTAAGGCCTTCGAAATATCTGTGGTAGTCGAATCTGCTGAGTTTGTAGGATTTGCTATGGTGCTCTGCTTTCTTGTAAGCTCAAGACTTCCCCAAGTGCTTGGGCCATTCACTACATAAGGAATAAGAATTCTTCGTTGTGTTTTCGGATTCCAACCAAGTACTTGATAATCTACTCCATCCTTCCATTCTGGATCAGCTTGAAGTACTAAACGGTTATTTGAGATATTGATATTAGGCCATGAATTACTCTCAACTACACCTTCAATTACTCGAAGTGAATCAATTAGTACACGCTGAGTAATTGGTGAGGCATAGTAAAGCACTACGGAATCTCTGAGATCCAATTCATTGATAGGATCTACCTTAATAAATCGTTGTATGGTAGTATCTACAGCAGCAGACCCAAGAATGGAATATTCTTGGCCGCTCATTACATTACCTTCGATATCTGAAAAATTACTAAACTCGATACTATAACTGGAGTCTTCTAAAAATGATTGTTCCGACTGTGCAAATGCAATGGAGGGATCGGATGGCGAAATATATAGTAAGGATGCTTTAAATGAATCGACATCAAATTTAGGTTTTATAACTATAGTTGGATTAGGCTCGCTAATTACAGGCTCTGAGAATCGAATTCTAAGCCTCTTGTTGGATAAAAGCCCCACTCCTAATACCTCAGGCAAAAGCGTATCTTCTTCGGCTATGTACATCGGTCGCAGAGTGTCGGCCGATAGAGTGTTTAAATTAACTACTTCACGTTCAAATACATGAATACGTTCTAATGATGAGTCCCACTGTTTATTTCTATTTCTATCGTCGAATTGAGCAATGATATACTCAGTATCTCTTAAATAATTGAATTGGAAATTACCTCCGGTATCACTTTCAGCCCGATAAAGGGCTATATCTCCCATTCTGTAAGGGGATTCAAATAAAAACACCTCTTTGTCTTCAATTCCCTTACCATTATCTGCTCGCAATATTTTTCCAGTAATACTGCCCGAATCAATCTGATTTCCTGTTGAAAACGCAATGGTTGAAGAGGCTCCCATAGTATTATTTCGGGTATCAGACACCTTATTACCTAAGGTAATTAACAGCGTTGTTGAGTCAGGTAAGTCTCTGGCGAATTCGATATATAATGTCCGCTTTTTCCAGCTTAAGCTATATTCTATACCGATATCAGGTTCAATCTGTAAATTTGTTGAAAGACTGTTGCGATTAACAAATTCAGAGAATTCAATTTCAACTTCTCGGGTTTTAACATTTGTACTTCCATTTTCAGGATAACTACGTATAATACTTGGACCCGTAGAATCACTTGGACCACCCGTTGGCGCCATCGGTGTTGCACATGCATTAAATACAAATAAAAGAAACAAAAGCTGGGTGACTCTCGTTAAAATAGCCATGCTAAATAAACATACATTTGTTGGTTTGTTAGGGAATATAAAAGTATAGGAGCTAACTTATATATGTTTACTTTAATTGATCACTAAAACGTCGCGAAATGCGATAACTATTGCATAATATGATTCATATTTCTCGATCAATCACATTATTCCTTTTATGCCTGCTGGCTGTTTTTCAGTGGTCCTGCGCCTCCTACCTACTAGACGAGACTCAAGATACGATTAGACAACATATTGATAGTGGCGAATATGATGCCGCTATTCTTGAATTAGAGGAAGCTCAAAAGAAAGATATTTACAAAGACAAAGATCAGATTCTCTGGTTACTTGAAATGGGAATGCTTCATCATTACAACGGAGAGTTTAGTAAAAGCAATGAATTTTTTCGGTCAGCTGAGTTAGCTATTGAACAGGCTTTTACCAAAAGTATTAGTCGTGGAGCTTATGCATTGGTGGGTAATGATAACCAATTAGTATATGATAGCGAACCCTACGAAGAATTTTATCTACACGCCTTCAAAGCACTCAACTATCTCGAATCACAAAACAGTGAAGCTAGCCTAGTTGAAATACGGCAAATGATCTATAAAATTGAACAGCTGAATATTCGCCTAAATGGTCTATCAGACACCTATGCTAAACAAGACACTAGTTTTTCAGGGGTCTCTTGGAAAGTAGATGATACTCGAATTCAAAATTCGCCCTTTGCCCGTTATTTAGCTTCCCAACTATATGATTTTGAAGAAAATACCGATGGTGCGCGTATCGAAAAAGAACAATTTATTCGAGCACTAAATGAACATTACGCACTTATCGAAAAACCATTAGAGGATAATAGAAATAGAATTATCTCAGAACTTTTTCCGGAATCTCCTAATGGTAGGGATTTAAATAAAGTTTTAGCCTTTACCTTTACAGGTAGATCACCGATCAAAATTCAAGAAGACTTTAGAATTTATAATGAGCATTGGGAAACCGAACTTAAATTTTCCTTACCAATACTCTATCCTCAACCCTCTCAGGTTAGTCGGATTGAAATCTGGAATGATGATGAGTTTCTTGGGGAAACTATACTATTAGAATCTATGCATGCCGTTGCTGAAGAGGTCTATAGGTCAAAAATTCCAATTATATACGGACGAGCTATCTTGCGTGCTACTGCGAAATTTTCAGGTTCAAATTGGATGGAAAACTTAGCTAATGAAGACCAAAAACTTTTGGGTAATATATTAGATGTCGCAAGTTTTATTTATAGAGAGGGTTCTGAAAAAGCCGATTTACGGGCTTGGAGTAGCCTTGCGGGAAATGTATATGTACTACCCTTATATCTTCCTTCAGGAGAAAACAAATTATACGTGCATTATTATGACCACAAAGATGGCTTACTATATAAAGAAGAGAAAACATTAAGCTTCAATCAAAATGAAACGCTTAACATTATAGAATTCTATCTAGCATATTAATGCCATAGTAAAAATGATTTTTAGCCCATAACTTACAACAGTAACACTTAGCCTTTAGGAGCAACCAATGAAACAAACCATAATTCTATCACTTGTGAGTATTTTACTTGTAGCAACCCAATGCAAACCCATAAATACAATAAGTAGAATATCTCCTGATACATCTACCGAACTGTCGGGCAAATGGAATGATACCGATGCTAGAATGGTGTCCGAAGAAATGATTACAGATGCTCTAAGTACCAATTGGTTAACCAATCACAGAGAGTCAGAGGCTAAACCTCCAGTTGTGATTGTAGGTACAGTACGTAATGAAAGTATGGAGCATATTGATACTGACATTATCACCAAAGAAATGGAACGTGCATTTGTAAACTCTGGTCAGGTCACCTTAGTGGCTAATGCTTCAGAACGCATTGAAATAAGAGATGAACGCATCGATCAACAGTCAAATGCTTCATTAGAGTCTATGAAAGCCATGGCTAAAGAACTCGGAGCTGATTATATGCTTATTGGTAATATAAGCTCCATTATGGATGATGCTCCAGATGGACGAACAACAGCTGTTTTCTATACCGTTAACCTAGAGTTAATTTCGATAGAATCGAATGTGAAAGTTTGGATTGGCAACAAAAAAATTAAAAAGGTTATAGAACGACGGAATTACAGAGGGTAAACTATACGTTTTGGATACCCTCAATGGTAAATATGTCACATTTTGAAGAAACAGTATGACTTTTTTATCCTAGGAGCTGGGCTTGCTGGGATTCTATTGGCCTACCGATTGGCTTTATCCAATAAAAAAGTGATTATTATTGATGCGAAGGGTGTGGCTGAGGGAGCCTCCTCCACCCCTCTTGCTTTAGCCAATCCTGCTACCGGCCGGTTTGCTAAAAAAAGTTATAAATCTAAAGAAGCATTAGATAGCATAGCTCTGATCCTTGAAGGTAAAGAGCATATACTAAGTTCATTTGTTAAGAAAAAAAAACTCATTAGACCTTGTTTTGATATTGAAATTGCTGAAAAAACAAGTAAAAATGTTGAAGTAGATAATTGGGAGAATGGATCTGCAGAATGGTTAACTAAAGAGGAGATTACTCATCGTTTTCCTTTAATAAATGAATCCTTTGGCGGACTCATCGTACATAATAGCTATGTATTTAATCCAGCGGCCTATCTTAAATACTTGTTAAGTGAGATGCGAAAGTATGATTGTGATGTCTTAGAAGGAATTAACTATCAAACTACTTTTGAGAAAGATAAACAGTCATGGCGGATTGAAACCGAAACGGACATATATACGGCTGGGCAGCTTATACATTGTACAGGACATGAAATGGCTCACAAGAAAAATGTTCCAGGAGTTGCCATCAAGGGCCAAACAATAAGCGTATCCTTGAATAAAAAACACTCTAAATCGAAGGAATGGACAGCATTTCTTAGTGAGTATTCGATTTCTGCACAAGGATATCTATGTACACTTGACCAAAATGAGTGGGTTATGGGTAGCACCTATGAACACCGCTTTAACACAACAGATCCCGATGAGAGTGGTCTAAAATACTTGACTAATAAATTAAAAAGGATATCGGATGAGCTTCCAAATATGGTGCATGTAAACAATCAATGGGCAGGTGTTCGGTATTCAAGTCCCGATCGAAAACCCATTATTGGAACTATCGATACGGAAAAAAAAGAACACATTTTTAGGGGGCTTGCCTCTAAGGGTATTTTGTATGCTCACCTCTACTCGAAATCAATGCATGATTACTTGCTATATGATCATGCTCTACCTAAGGAAGTAACCATCGACCGATATCCATTATAGGATATAAGTCGATGGTTTAAACTAGTTATTTGATTAAAATCTAAGTACCAATCCACTTAGGGCCATAGTAGCTGCGGCACCACCAACACTTGAATCCGTTACCGTCATAGCACTGACAGAGAATTCTAGATTCTTGATGTCTATACCCGTTCCAAAGGAAAAGGCAGTTGATGTTCCACCACCCAAGCGAGTACCTAAACGAATGGGAATAAAGTCCAAAAACCTATATTCTGTACCCAATGTCATGATAGAGGATTTTGAATTATTGCCTAATTCATTGAATCCAAAAGAAACATCCAGAGAAGTGGTAAGCTTGCCTACAATCAGAGCCGCCCCAAAGTTGAAAGTTCCCGGTAAATCATAGGTTTTTGTTCCTGAAGCAGACGAGCTAAAATCACCATACACATCATTTGATAAACTGTCGGATAAATTATCATAGAAATCACCTACTTCTTGTCCGCCTGCATCAGCATCAAAAGTAAAGGTGCTACTACCGTTAAATTGATGTGGATTGTTATCATATGAAATACTTCCTACATCGGATATAGCTACACTTAATCGTAGCTCTTGTTTATCATCTAATACATTTAATACAGGTAGCGAAACATCCATATCTAGTGTAATTCCCAGATCAAGTCCAAAACCAGACCCTAAACTTCCTATATCGGAACCTGAATAGTCTAAGTAATCACCCACTACGGCATCTGAGTTCGTTTCTTTATCTTTAACAAAGTTGTTCAACTGAGTTGCAATATCACCATAGGTATAGATGGTATAGTCGAAGTCATGAATGATGGTACTTCCAGCTGCTAAAGGGGAGTTAACTTCTAGAGTGGATTGAAAATCTAGCTCAAAGGATTGTAAGCCAAATAAAAATTTAGGTGCCACTCCTGCATACAAGTCCATCTCATTGATAAATGGTAGAGATTCAATCAATCCCTCTAAAGGGATAGGAAGTGCCATAGCGTACCCAACCGATACTTCTGCATATGAAAGTGTGGTAGAGTTTAGGTTGAAAGGTACGGGATTTGCGAATTTCTCGGAGTCCAATCCATAAAAATAAACTTCAGCAGCACCCTTACTAAGATTGATTTCCTGCATGGTTCGAACCCGAGTGGCCAGTGCAAATGCGGCTTTCTTAGTTCTCTTTGAAAAGCCAAATGGCACTATGTCATTGGTAAAGCTAATATCGCGTGTATTACTCGAGCTACTTCCGAACCAGGCATCCAACATATCTTCTCTTGTTTGCCCTTCGATAGTTAAGCCTTTGGTTAAGTATTCATTATATACATTGATATTAAGTAGGGAACCTCCGGCATGAACTCCAATCCCCCCTAATAAACCAACTTGTGTAGATGGGACTCTACCATCGTTTAACATGAGATTGGCTGGATTTAAAAAATTGGCATGGTATCCATCGATAACAGCAACACCGCCACCGCCCATACCAAGTGTCATAGAATTATAGTGCTTATTCTGCGCTTGCGCATCTAGCGTTTGAACAAAGAGAATAAGTAAAGCTAATGTGATTAAACGTTTCATTATAATATCTCCTTAGTTACCACCAACTGTTGTTTCCATTTCCAAACTAACCGAAATGCTTAAACTGATGTAATCGGTTGTTTTAATTTTTACCTCTTCATTATTCGAAGAGTTTAGTCGTGCAGAGATGACCACAGATTTGGTTTTGTGTAGTTCATCAAATTGCGCTTTACTTAACGATAAAATAGTAGATGAAATAGCCGGCGTAGTAACATATCGGGTTACAGCATCCACACCCGCTGCATTCAACTGTATGGGATCTTCATTGGTTAACGGAATGGTCGTAATGGTTGAATTAGTAGCATCTAAAAATTCTAAATCTAGACCGAAGCCAAGTGGTAATCCATTTTCATAATTGATTATTACCTGACCTCCTTTGATGGTTAATCCACCCTCATCATCAGGATTGGGTAAATTTTCAAGTGCATCCGTTTCAGTGGTATCCGAAAAAGTAGCGGCCGTTGTAGTTTGAAATGCTAGCGGTAAATCTACCGCGAAGGATGGGCTAAATTCTAGCGGTGTTGCAATAGTGGCTGCCTCACCATCCTCATTGATAATGGCCTTTCCAATGAACCGTATCTCATTGGGTAGATTATTCAAGAAATCAACCACTGTTGAGTTATCACCATTGAATTCGATACTACTAGTAAGGGTCTGCCCACTTGGTGGAGTATCCAGACTGAATTTTATAAGTTGATCCGTTCCTAGTGCTTCTCCATTTTTTAAAAGACCTGTAATATTATCGGAGTCTAGGACCTGTTTATCGGAACCATTTAGTCCAGTAAGAAAGAATTCTTCCCCGTCACCATCCACACCCATAATAGCCGCATATATGGTAGTAGGTATTCCAATGTTGCTGGTATAATCAATAGAAAGTTTGGCCCGAGTAAACTCAAGACCATCTAATTGTTTAGATAAATCTTCAAGACCGTCAATTTCAGTGAGCTCTGTTTCAGAATCATTCATGATATCAATGATTTCTACTCCATTTTCAGGATCATCATCTCCAAGTAAAACAGTTTGGGGTTTAACCTCGCCAAAAGCCTCTGCAATTTTTAGATTTTCAATTGCCACGCTTGAACTAATAGACATGGTCTCACTAATAACACGGTTTTGGTCCCCGGGTGCTGCATCTTGGGTATTCTCCGTTACGGCACGAGTGGTATAGGTCACCTCATTATTAAGAGCATAGAGGCGATAACCAGATAAATCAATGGATTGTGCGATAGATTCAGCGCTTCTTAGTACTTTCGTTGCATCCTTATATTCTATTACTAAGCTGTCACCTAGTCCATAGGGTTCTTTTCTAATGGTGGGAAAAGAGATGACCAATTCTTCAATGGTTAAATCTAGTCCATTCACTATGGGGGCAATTTCAATACTCCCAGAAGCTAATTCCACATAGTGATCAGCCGAAGTAAACTGAAACTCAGTGGCATCAAAACTCGAAGTACTGGTAGTAGAGAAATCCTGAGCTTCCAAAGCAGCTACCACTTCCGATGCCACTAAATCAACCCCATTTATGGCCTGAACAATAAGAGCGGTGGGTACTGCTGAAGTATTCTGAGTATTCCAAGACATGCTAACATCTATATTGATATCACTGAGCACATCACCGGGATTAAAAGATAAGGTAGCGGTCCGATCAGTACCTGCATTGAATGATGTAACCGTAGTAGTGCTAACGTCAGTATCACCTGATTTTAGAGTCAAGTTTAATTGATTAATATTAAAGCCTAGATCATTGGTTAAATCTACGTCAATGGCTCCACGCTTAATAGTGGCACTAGAGAAGAAATCAGTGTTAGCACCCACTTCAATATTAACAATAGGTGAATTCGCCCCAAAAAGCGGTGTCCCTATAGGTACGACAGCTGGATTCAAACCCGTTAAATCTTGAAAATTAGCCTCACCCAAAGCTCCGTTACCAGAGGAAAAACTACCTAAACTCAGTTCACCAACCTCAGCACTAAATTCGGTACCTTCGGCACTTATTTCGGGTATTGCGTCATTCAAATCACCAAAATCAAAACTTTCTGTTTTACTAATGGTCAAAAAACCAGCGTCTGGGCCACTTTGTGTTACGGTGAACACCGAATCAAATTCCGCCATGGTGGTATCGATGAGAACTTCCACATCCCCACCCCCACCAAGAAACTGAAGTGTCTTATTGGTTAGAAGAGGAGCTTCTATTTTTTGCGAGGTAGTAAAATCAGGTTGCTGTGGAGTTTCACAGGCTATTAATGCCAGAATCATAACTCCGAACCCTATACCCACTTTTAGTGTCTTCATAGTGTGTGATTAGTTGTAGATTTATCGCAATATACTTGATTAAAACATTTAGAAAACTACCCATACAGGTAGTTTTTAATGTTTTAAAACATGCGGAGAGGGAGGGATTCGAACCCTCGGTACCCCTGTGGGGGCACACACGCTTTCCAGGCGAGCCCGTTCGACCGCTCCGGCACCTCTCCAAAAGGTGCTCAAATATACACTCTTTATGCTCTACTCACAATTTAGAAACCAAAAAGAAATAACTCCGTTTTCTGAGTTTTAACCGGTAATCCATCCTTATAGGCAGGTGTATATTCCCATAATATTGCGGCCTCCATTATAGATTCCAAAATACCAAAGCCAATGCTCTTAATTTGAACTTCGGAACCACTAGCATCCGTCTGCATGATTGATGATATATAGGCCTCTTCCACTCTTCCAGTGACGCCAATAGTCATTTCTACTGACACCGTTAGTTTCAAATCGGTAGCCAATGCAGCATTACTAAAACTTGGTTCCACAATTTTCTTAGTCCTAGGCTTACGATCTGGATCACCTGTAATGGCCTGCTTATCTCCCAACCAGCCCGTGCTACCATCTCGCGCTTGTTCAATTTCTTCAAGCAGTAAATTAGGTTCCTCAATCGTGATAAAATCTTCCTCAATGATTATATATTCAGGTGCAAGTGCGGGTATGATAGGCTTTGGTGGCGCCGCCGCCCCTATATTTTGCTTGGTGATAATCATAGGCTCTAAAACAAATTCTTCCCTTGGCACCCATGAATCAACGCTACTTTCCAAATCTTTAGGATTATATGGCCACTTAAATAGAACAATGGCAACCAACTGGGCCAATACCAATCCGGCCATCACGATCAGATGATAAGCCGACTTGTAGTCCTGCCATTGCCTATGGTTTATATGAGGCCATTTCATAAGTAAAACTACTATTTCTTTGTACTATTTAACAGTACTCTTTTCTAGAAGCTCCTTTTCCCTTGCCATTTCATTAAAAACATAATCCTTTAGCTCACTCATTGAACCAAAGCCATTGATTGGAATCACGGGCAACACCTTTACTTTCAAATCAGCTTTCGGATTGAAAACAGAACTCCCCGGCCGTAATGCTTCAAATGCACCCTCGACTATCATAGGTTGAATATCAAAACCATGTTCTAATGCCAATAAAAAAGCTCCGTTTTTAAATGGCTGAAGCTGTCCATTTACTGAGCGGGTACCCTCTGGAAATAACATTACAGGAACGCCTGATCTCAAAGGCTTTACCAGTCGTTCTAGTTTTTTTATAGCCGAACGTTTGGATCTATTAATCGTAAGTTGCCCGGTAAGTTTAACCATCCATCCCATGACGGGTATATAGGTCATGCTGTGCTTCACTACCCACTTCATTCGAATGGGTAGTTGATAAATCAAAGGGATGTCAACAAAACTCTCATGATTGGAGACAAATATAGTAGGTTTATCCTTCTGTATAAGCTCAGCCCCTTCTATATCTATCTTCCAAGCAGGCCAAGGATGCACCATAAACCAAGCCATCCATCCCAACTCTCTATTTGTAATTTTCCGGTAGGGATCGAACCAAAAGGTCAGTACAAACGTGATCGAAATCAGAATGAAAAAAAGCAGGAATAGAAGGACATAAAAACTCCACATATATACCGTGAATATTCGTGCTCCCATAAATCCCCTACATGCTTAATGCTTTTCTGATGAATCCACCGCTGGCTTCTAACTTAGCCTCCGCTTCTTCCTTATTCGTATTTGTAAGCGCCATTACCAGAGCCGTTTTTACATGGCCATTTGCAGCATCTAATACCTGCGATGCCGATATATAATCCAAGGATGTAAAGGTCATGAGTATTCTTTTTGCACGTTCAACCAATTTTGCATTGGTCAGCATTAAATCAACCATCACATTTTCATATACCTTACCCTGTCTAATCATCGCTCCAGTTGTAATCATATTAAGAATCATTTTCTGAGCCGTTGCACTTTTCATTCGAGTACTTCCCATAATAACCTCGGGCCCGACGGGCACATCGATAATCGCATCTGAAATAAGATTTAATTGTTCTCTTGGCACCGTGGTAACAAAGATTGTTTTACAACCTATTTCCCTGGCCCTTTTAATAGCACCATGCACATAAGGTGTTCGGCCGCTAGCAGCAATACCACAAATAACATCTGTAGCATTGGGCTCAAGTTTATTTAAATCTCCGGCGCCCAATTCTTCCGAATCTTCAGCTCGTTCTTGTGCCATAAACATGGCAGCCTCACCCCCCGCTATAAATCCCTGTACTTGCTCGGGTTGAGTCCCAAATGTGGGAGGGCATTCAGCCGCATCCAAGACACCTAGTCGACCACTAGTCCCCGCACCAAAGTAAAGTAAGCGGCCACCAACGGCTAATGATTGTGCCACCCAATCAATAGCTTGAGCTATCTCGGGTAGTCGATTCGAAACCGCATCGGCTACTTTTTTGTCTTCATCGTTAATTTTTTTAGCAATAGTAAGTGCATCTGCTAAATCGATATCCAAGGTATCTGGATTACGTTGCTCGGTGTTTAGTTTATTGAGTTGATTAAATAGGTTTTGGTCCATTATTAGATTATGAATTTCGGCGAGCCGACCACCATTGGCGGCTTGAATCTTGTTGTTCGGTTAGTGTATTGGAAGAATTCGAATGCTGAATTTGTTCACTGAGTAAGGCAGAAAGTGAAGCCATCATAATTGTTTCCGTATCGTTTGGCTCAGCAACAATAAGCGTGTCCAAAACACCCTCTTTCAGATCTTTTTCAAAATACTGAGAAACAAAATGAGTATCGTACTTACCCGAAGTAAAAGCGGGGTGATTAAGAGTATACTCGCAAAAAGGAATGGTAGTTGTACAGCCTATAATTTCATATTCTGCCAGTGCCACCTTCATACGAGCGATGGCCTCTTCTCGATCAGAACCATGCACACTTAATTTCGATATCATTGGATCATAGTAGATAGGAACCTCGGCACCTTCTTCTATTCCACTATCTACTCGTACTCCTTGCCCAGAGGGTATGCGATGCTTATAAAGACTACCGATATCGGGTAGAAAACCTTCAAAGGGATTTTCCGCATAAATTCGACACTCAATAGAATGACCTTTCATTTCAATATCGGATTGCGCAATGGTTAACGGCCTACCTTGAGCGACTAAAATTTGCATTTCAACCAAATCCAAACCCGTAATCATTTCCGTGACAGGATGCTCTACTTGCAATCGGGTGTTCATCTCTAGAAAATAATAATTGAGATGACGGTCCACTAAAAACTCAACGGTCCCAACACCTGTATAGTCACAAGCTTTTGCAATTTCAAGAGCAGCACTCGTCATCTGTGTTCTCAAATCTTCAGTCAAAATAGAACAAGGAGCCTCTTCAATCACTTTTTGATGTCGTCGTTGGACAGAACATTCCCGATCATAAAGGTGGAGATAGTGGTCGTGATTATCGGCCAACACCTGTATTTCTACATGTCGCGGATTTTCTAAATACTTTTCAATGTAGACTCTCGAATCACCAAAGGCACTTGCCGCCTCAGAGGCGGCCGTTTTAACCGCCGCTCGTAGCTCCAATTCCTCACGAACTATCCTCATACCCTTTCCACCACCACCTGCGGCCGCTTTGATCAAAATAGGATATCCTATCGATTGTGCTATGCCTTCTAAATCATTCTTTTCACTAACCGGTTCAACCAATCCTGGTGGAAATGGAATCCCCAGAGATTCCACCATTTCTCTGGCCTTCATCTTATCTCCCATCAATTCAATGGCTTGAGGACTTGGACCTATAAATATAATATTTGCATCACTACATCGTCTTGCAAACTCAGCATTTTCACTTAAAAAACCATAACCGGGATGAATGGCATCGGCTCCAGTTTCATTTGCAGCCTCAAGTATACGATCCATCACCAAATAACTTTCAGCAGACGGTGATGCTCCAATATAAACGGACTCATCTGCCATACTTACATGAGGTGCATAGGTGTCAGCATCGCTATACACACTAACCGTTGATATACCCATTTTTTTACAGGTACGTATTATTCGAACCGCGATCTCACCTCTGTTAGCAACTAATATTTTTTGTATATCAAGCATAGTCATTCAACCCGAATAGTTGAAATTAAATCGTATAAACTAGTGCTATTAAGATACTAAAGAATCGCCTTAGATTTTAGTGCGATTCTATGTTTACGAAGCTCGGTTTAGCTTGTAAATTATTTGAGGTAGGCTACTTAGTTTTTCGTAGCGACTAAGAAAGGCCCGTTGAGAGAAAACGTCGTATTCGTTTTCTTCAATTTTATCAAGAATTTTCGCATAGTTAAAGCGTGCTAGGTACACAGGAAGACGTGCATTCCGATCCAACAGTTCAATACCTTTTTCAGCACGTTCATAATAATCCCGAGCTCTTTTAATCTGGTACTTCATAAACTCGACAAATCGATCATCCATGCGTTTGAGTAGAATATCCTGCTCCGTCAAACCAAATGCGAGTAGTTCATCATGAGCTAAATAAATTCTATTACGTTCAACATCCTCTCCTACATCACGCAGTATATTGGTTAACTGCATTGCAATACCTAAGTCGGCGGCATAATTCATAGCTTGTTCATCACTGTAACCGAAGACCGGAGTCGTCATTAAACCAACAACAGAGGCTACCTTGAACGAATAATCATAAATCTCTTTGAAGTTAGAATAACGCCGCTTATGCAAGTCTTGTTCCACCCCATCTATGAGCATGAGGGGCAATTCTAATGGGATATCGTAATGTAAGAATGTATCCGCAAACGCTTTAAATATGGGGTCTTCGGGTTGAAAAG
>CAKZLH010000231.1 GCA_937125285.1 uncultured Balneolaceae bacterium
CATTTTAAATTTGATAAAGTTTTTCAATTAAGGCCTTAGTGGCTAGAATTCCTTCTTCTTCCGTTTTATCATAACCCTCGTATTCCACACATATATATTCATTAAATGTTGATTGCTTAATCAAATTCATCATTCGTTCGTAATCAATACTAGTCTCATAACCTTGTATATCGAAAGCATGGGTTTTTGCACTTATGCTATGAGCAAATGGAAGTAATTTTTGAACCCCTATATAACGGTTGTAGATCTGACCATCTCCCCAGATGAAGTCTTCTGAAAATGTAAAATTATCGAAGTCCACTACGGTACCTAAATTTTGATGATCTGCTCGCGCGATTGTTTCTACCAACCAATCCGCATTACTTGACATACCCCCATGATTTTCAATCAAAATTTTTACATCATAATCTAATCCCATTTCAGCTAGCTGACTAAGTCCTTCAGCGGCTAATTTTTTTTGTTCCTCAGCCGGCCCTATACTAAAAGCATTCACACGTAGATATGGACACCCTAAATATTGAGCCGTTTCCATCCATCGTTTATGATTTTGAATGGCCTTCGCTCTCTCTTTTTTATCGGGATGACCGATAAACCCTTCTTCATCCACCATAATGAGTTGATTATTAATTCCATTATGGTCACATCTTAGATTCAACTCCCTAAGAAATTTTTGATCTTGAGCATGCCCAAAAATTAAACTATTTACATACTCTACGGTATCGAATCCTAAGGCTCTGGCTTTAGATGGGAAATCTAATGGGTGTAAATTTCCCTGCCACAAACTATCTGGATCGGTATAAAGTGCCGTTTTCCACTGTTCATAATTTTCTTTAGAATTGCCAAAAATAGCCCGATGCAACGCCCATTGTGATAGGGATAGTTTCAAATCAGTTTCGCCCTTCTTTCCCGCATGGCTAGAATCAAGTTTCACACTGCTGTATAGTCCTGTAATACCTCCAAGTATTGCAGTTGAATATTTCAAAAAAGAACGTCTTTTCATGCTATTGGTATCTAATCTTCAAGCCATAGGCATGCTGATAAGCATACTCATTGGGGAGTTCTACAACCAATGTTGAATCATCGCCGTATTCCCAATCAAGTTCGATTCCTTCACTTAATAGTTGAATGGATGCAATTTGGAAATCATTTGATGTAACAGAAGGTAAGACTAGGTAGGATTCAGCAGGCTTATCCATAAAAAAAGCATATAATTCGTTCTCTTTATGTGTATACCTAATATCTCTGGCGGTCAATGGTTTCTTATTTTGCTCAAAATCACCCGAAACCAATTCGGTATCAACTTCACCAAATACCTTCCATGCCCGGGTATCATAGACACCTTCGCCGTGTATTTCTAACCAATCGCCTATTTCTTGAAGCGCTTGCCGTTCATTTTCTAGCAAGGTGCCATCAGGCTTTAAGCCTACATTTAAAAGAAAATTTCCATTCTTACTTACCACATCCAAAAGATTATGAACAATAACTTGCGTACTTAATTCAACTCCAGTTGTACCATTATAGTACCATGATCCAACGGATGTTTCGGCTTGCCAGTAATAGGGGTTTGTTTTTGTTAAAGAACCCTTTTCGATATCCATTACTACAGCACTTGAATCTACCACTGTACCTGGGCCCCAAGATTTAATATGAACAATACCCTCCACTCCACGCCATTCCAAACTCTTATTATAATAATAGGAAGTAATGTCTAAGCCGGTCTGTTCAAATCGTTTTTTGTCCTCTGCACTGGCTTCTTCATGAGTTCTCATGGGCATTGGTCCATCAAACCATATGAGATCAGGTTGATACTGATCGATAAGCTCTTTTGTTCTTAAATACCAATTTAAACGGTAGGCCTCTGGTGGAGTCTGCCCTTTCGACATGTAATTCCAATCATCTTCGTACTCCGTTGAATTTGGAACGGCATACAGATCTTGAGGGTCATATCCCTCCCACCAGGTTCCAACACCATCTTCCTTGGTTAACCAACCATCATAACGTACACCCTTTAGTGGTCCTGTCTTATCACTACCTTTTGCCGGATGTAACCAGTACCACGTTCTGTCATTATGTGATGAAAAACCAAACTTAAGGCCATGTTTACGAGCGGCAATTGCCCACTCACCAATAATATCTTTCTTTGGCCCCATATTAACTGAGTTCCAAGGTTGATAGGTAGAGTTGTACAAATCAAAATTATCGTGATGAACGGCTACGGGTACGATATACCGAATACCGACGTCTTTATAAAATGCCACCAAACTATCAGGATTCCATCGTTCTGCTTTCCAGAGAGGAATTAAATCTTTATAGCCAAATTCAGAGGGATGCCCATAATTAGCTACATGTTTGTTGTAGTCGTCCCCCCATTGTGCTCCTTCTTGCATGTACATGTGGCGAGCTTGCCAACCTTCGTGTTCAATCCCAAGACTTTGCGGTCCCCAATGCATAAACAATCCAAATTTAGCATCTTTAAACCACTCGGGTACCTCATACTGGGATAGAGACTCCCAGTTAGCTTCGTAGGTTTTTATAGGTTTAGAAGTGCATTGTATAAGCAATATACACCCAATAACTAGCCATTGATAAGATTTGATATAAGATACCATCGTTTTAATGTTTAGATTTGCATTGAATGAGTGCTACCTGATCTCATATAGATTGGGTAGCCCGTCTTGAAAAAGAGTGAGTGAATCTTGATAAAACCGATTAAAGTCCACTACACTCTCGTGATCGGGATGAGGTGCATAGAAATGGTTTCGCTGTTCACGTTCAAAATTTGCATTCCTCCAGGTCAACGCATAAGCAATGCCCTTTGCACTCGGATGATGTTTAATCGCAGCTAACATAGAACTAGTAAACCACTGTGGATCTGCCACCGCTTCTAGACCCGTCTCCGTCCATGCAGCGATTTTATCTTTTTCACGTGCCCACTCGACAATCTGACCCAACTCGGCACTTAACTCTTCAACCCGAGA
>CAKZLH010000232.1 GCA_937125285.1 uncultured Balneolaceae bacterium
AACACGGTACACGGATTGCAAGTTAATTCCAATCTCTTTTGCACAAGCAATAACGTCTAAGTTGAATAGGATATCATTTGAAAACATGATTTCCTCAAAAGTGATGTTACAATCATCAATCAAACTCTTTCGAATCAATTTAGCCCATGGAGGATCTATTTTACTAATGACTTGTCGTAACAAATTTGAAGTCCCTTCCGTGTGTACAATGAGAGACGCAAGTTCAATTAAATAATTGGTGAAATCCGTTCGGTGACTCCTAAGCCCATCTAAACGAACGGAATCCGATTTGAACACGCATAGCTCTACCTCAGGGCGGGTTAATCTAATATGATCGAAATGATCAAATGCGTCGAATGTGAATGAGTCGTCACTATCAGCAAAAAGTAAATATTCACCTTTAGCCACACCTAAGCCTTGATTTCGAGCCCATCCAGCACCCAATGAATTTTTAGTGGGATTCGGAAGTAAGTGTAATTCCCCAAAACAAGTGTCGAAATTCATTAAAACTGTTGCAAGAGTTTCCTGATTTTCCGATGCATCATCTACTACAATTACTTCTATATCGTCTCGTGATGGGATACTTTTGAGTAATGCAGCTAATAGAGTAGGTCTATCTTTATGGGGAATAATTATGCTGTAATGGTACACACTCATTCAAATACCGATTCAATCCAATTAGCTTGGCTTCATTTAGCTATCTGTAAAAATTAATCAATATGATATCGAAGAACGATTTCTGGATGCCAATTGATTCGGACATCATCTGGAACAAATAAATAGTTATCCCTAATGGCAACCCCAGCCGTTCCTCGCAAGTCTACTTTACCTTTTTTCTTGCCAAGACTCAAAGCTAAATAATGTTCAATATCCTGATAATTACCTATGATTTTGTACAAGTTTAAGTAAAAAATGTCATCATTAAACCTTGTTCTGTAATATTCAAAACCCATAAAGGTATCCGAGCTTATATAAGCAACTTGTATAGAGTGATTGGACGAACCAGGTCCAATATACCCTGCTAGAAGTTGACCTTGGTGGGTATATCCTTGCTGCACTTGCCCGTGCCCATAAAAAGAACCTGACGATCGAAGTCTGGAAGTTTCCCATCCCGCATAATTGGCTTGTTCGAAATTAAATCGAATGGCGCCATCATTTTTTAATTGAAATCTTTTAACCATCCCCCACACCCAACCGGCGTTATGCTCGGGCTGAGTAATGAAATCAGGCACATCACTTGCGAAGTCCCCGCGTACCCAATCCAGATAAACCCGACCTTCTATTTCTGGTATACGCCAGTCAAAGCCTATAGCGATAATTTGATCGGCCCGTTCAAAAACTACTCCTTGATCATCCACCTGACTAAATCTAAAAAAATCGGTTACCAGTGGAATGTAGTCCCAACTATTTTCTCGATCTCTATCCAGCATCCTCATCATCCGTTTTAGACTTATTGAAAATCCTGGAAAAAAAATAGGCTCATAACCCAGTACAAGGGCATTATAAATTTGCTGGTCATCCGTAGGATCTTCATTGAAATACTCGGATTCTTGAGTCATTCCAAAAATCCACTGCATTTCTACCCGACCGGCTCTTGTAAC
>CAKZLH010000233.1 GCA_937125285.1 uncultured Balneolaceae bacterium
CTTGCATTTCATTAAGTTATTACTCGAATTAATATTGGAGAATTATGTTGCATATAGCCGTACCTAAAGAGTTAGCAACTCATGAAAAAAGAGTTGCCCTCTCGCCCGCAGCAGTTAGTCAGTTGGTAAAAGATGAGCATCAGGTTTCTATTGAAAAAGGAGCTGGAGTAGCGTCTAATTTCTTGGATCAACACTATGTGGATGCTGGGGCTACTATCATCGAAAATAGAGAAACCCTATTGGCCGATGCCGATTTGATTCTAGCGGTTCAAACACCAGAAGAAGAAGATCTAAAGAAAATTAAAAAGGGAGCCACTCTCATCTGTTTCTTGTGGGCACTTCAGCATCCTGAGTTGGTAAAAACCCTGCAAACTTTAGGTATCACGGCCTTGGGGATGGATGCCATACCTCGTATCTCACGAGCCCAAAACATGGATGCCTTATCTTCTATGAGCTCTATTGCAGGATATAAAGCCGCTTTAATGGCGGCCTCAGAGCTGGATAAATACTTCCCTATGATGATGACGGCCGCTGGTACCATACCTCCATCAAAAGCCTTAATTATGGGAGCAGGCGTTGCGGGACTTCAAGCCATAGCCACATGTAGAAAGCTAGGGGCGGTCGTTGAAGCCTACGATGTACGACCTGCCGTTAAGGAACAAGTTCAAAGTTTGGGTGCAAGCTTTGTGGAAGTACCGCTTGAAGATGCCGACACAGAAACCAAAGGTGGGTACGCGAAAGAACTCTCTAATGATGCGCAAGAACGGCAACGACAAGTGATGCATGAGCATGTGAAAAAATCGGACATTGTCATTACAACGGCTCTTATTCCTGGCAAACCAGCTCCTCTGTTAGTAACAGAAGATATGGTAAAGGATATGCAGGCGGGCTCTGTTATTATCGATTTAGCAGCAGAGAACGGTGGTAACTGTGAGCTTACAGAAGCGGGTAAAACCGTAGTGAAACACGATGTAAAAATAGTCGGCCCCATTAATGTGCCTAGCCAGTTATCCAATCATGCGAGCTTACTTTATGCTAAGAACATGCAAGCTTTGTTAAAGCTACTGATCAAGGATGGTGAATTACACTTCGATTTAGAAGATGAAATTATTCTAAACACCACCATTACCAAAGATGGAGAAGTTATATCTCCAGTCTTAAAATCCAACTAATTATTCGGAATCGTTATTATGGAAGTCGATTTAACGTTATTACTCTTTATTTTTGCCTTGGCCAGCTTTATTGGTTTTGAGCTTATATCAAAAGTTCCTCCTACGCTACATACTCCTTTGATGAGTGGCGCAAACGCCATTTCTGGTATAACCATTGTAGGTGCGCTCATTGTTGCAGGAAGTCTAGGAAATCCATTGGGTAAATGGATAGGCTTTGCCGCTATAATTTTAGCTACGATTAACGTGGTGGGTGGGTTTATGGTTACCGACCGCATGTTAGAGATGTTTAAGAAAAAGGAGGATGACAAATGAGCCAATTTCTTCCAGAATCCGTACTCGCATGGCTACCCGATGCCATTCAATTATGCTATTTGATAGCAACTGCTTTTTTTATTCGAGGAGTAAAATTACTGAATTCACCCGGAACCGCTCGTAAGGGTAATCAATTTGCAGCCATTGGAATGCTTATTGGGGTGTTAGTAACTCTTTTTGATCAACATATAGTCGAATTCGATCTCATTATAGCCGGTGTGGTTATTGGTAGCTTGATTGGGGTCGTACTAGCGAAAAAAGTGCAGATGACTGCTATGCCCGAACTAGTGGCTGTATTCAATGGATTTGGGGGAGCAGCTTCTGCTCTTGTTGCATGGGGTGAACTTGCACGTACAACGGACGTACTGAGTTTTGACAGCACAGGATTGGTTTCGATCGGACTTAGCGTCTTTATTGGTGCATTGACCTTTACAGGTAGCTTTGTAGCCTTTGGAAAGCTCAGTGGTTTTATTTCAGGTAATGCCATCACCTTCCCTGGCTTAAATATCATAAACATAGCTGCAATGGTAGCAACCATTGGCCTCATTGGTTTCTTTGCCGTTGATCCTACCAATACCACCTTATTTTGGATCATCCTAGGTGTTTCCCTACTCATAGGTATTACATCCGTAATACCTATAGGGGGCGCCGATATGCCCGTAGTCATCTCGCTACTTAACTCCTACTCGGGCATCGCTGCGGCAATGGCAGGATTTGTGCTTCAAAATAACCTACTTATTGTTTCCGGAGCTTTGGTAGGAGCAGCAGGACTTATCCTAACCAATATCATGTGTAAAGCTATGAATAGAAGCTTAGTAAATGTGATATTTGGCACATTTGGAGCCGCTGGCGCGGCTGGAGGATCGGGTCAGGATGGCGATAAAACCGTTCGAGAAACTTCGGCGGAAGATTTGGCTATTCAAATTGCCTATGCCTCAAAGGTTGTTATCGTTCCCGGTTATGGACTAGCGGTTGCTCAAGCACAGCATATTGTGAAGGAAGTGGCTACAAAATTAGAATCTAGGGGCGTTCAAGTGAAATATGGGATTCATCCTGTGGCTGGTCGAATGCCTGGACACATGAATGTTCTTCTTGCCGAAGCAGATGTTCCCTATGATCAACTCAAGGATATGGATGAAATAAATCCAGAATTTGCTACCACGGATGTTGTGCTCATCATTGGAGCAAACGATGTGGTAAACCCCTTGGCCAAAACCGATCCTTCGGGCCCCATCTATGGTATGCCCATACTTAATGTAGATGAAGCAAAGAGAACCATCGTCTTTAAACGATCTTTAAGTGTAGGCTACGCCGGTATAGACAATCCACTTTTTTATGCCGATAAAAACCAAATGTTCTTTGGGGATGCCAAGAAGAGTCTTCAAGAGTTGAATGAAGCTTTAAATGACGTCTAAGAATGACGGCTAAAACGTTTTTTATTGTAATTCTAGCTTCTTTACTCGTAGTCTCTTGCTCGAAAGATGATTGCGATATAGAACCCAATTTATCGGTTGATCAAACACAACTTGCCAAGGACATCGCTACGCTAGACGCTTATTTAGAAGCCAATGAAATCGAGGCAGAAGAGCATCCCTCTGGCATACGCTATGTACTAACCCGAGCTGGAGAGGGTGATCGACCAAATTACTGTTCAACGGTATCGGTGACCTATGAAGGACGCACCTTAAATGGAAATGTCTTTGATAGCCGAGCCACTCCCATTAATTTTCCACTCCAAAACCTAATTACTGGATGGCAAATTGGAATCCCTCTAATTAAAGAAGGGGGTAGAATTACCTTATACATACCATCCGTCTATGCCTATGGATCAAGTGGTATTGGTTCCGATATCCCCCCTAATGCTTCTCTTATCTTTGAAATCCTATTATTTCAAACGAATTAATCGAGGGCGAAAAGATCCAAAAAAATAATTGGAACGATTAAGCCTAAGAATTGCATTTACTTAGGAGCTAGAGACATGTTTTTAATAGTTGGAAAAAGATAAGGAGCTCTTTCCATCTTAGTGTCTCAAACGCTATTGCAGCCTTTGGCTGTGGTTGATTAGCTGCTGCTTTGCTGGTTTGCACTAATCGACAATTCTCCTATTATTTGGTTAGTTCCCTTCAACCCTGAAAAGTTGAAGGGTCTTTTTTTTTCAAGGAGTGGGGTGGTAAATTCATCCATTGAATTACGAAACCGTATCGGTCGTATAATATTCCCTAGCCTTATAAAAGGCAAGTGTAGAAACGACCCCACATCCCAAATATATCCACCATACCGCAGACGACACGGCCATGGGACCTTCAAATACCTGATCACTAAGCCAACCCGCCAATGGCGGTCCTGCCCCAAAGCCAACGATACTCACCACAAACAAATACAGTGCACCTGCAATGCCTCGTTGATGGTCCTGAGCAAAAAACTGAATGGTAGCCGCAGCAACTCCATTGTATGAAGAAGCTATAATATTGGCTATACCAATAGCCCAGAACCCCCATTCTACCGATGGGGTATGTAAACCAATGGCCAATAAAGGCAAAGCTCCCAATCCAGAAACCCATCCCCAAACCAAGCGATTTCGGTCCCCATAACGTTCTGCCCACCGGTCGGTCATCCAACCTGCTAGGTTCACCGCAATGGCGGTTCCAAACAAGAACCAACCGTAGGAAGGTACCAAATCCGAACGGTCATAGGCCATGCGAAAAATACTGCCTACAAAAGCCAGTAAAGTGTATCCACTCATGGCCAGCAAACTGAAACCCAACAGATGATATCGCACCGCAGGTTTGGCCAGTAAGTCCTTTACATCGCGTATGACCTGCCTTGCATGAAGGCCCATAAATTGTTGATCAGGGTTGCGAGTGGGTTCCTTCAACCCGAAAAAACCTAAACCAACGAGTAAAAGGCTTCCCAAGCCAACTACCTGAAGCGAAACCCTCCAATCGTAATGTTGTGCTACCGAGCCACCGATGAGGAAGGATAAGCCTACTCCAATGAAAATGGCCGAGGCATAGACCGAAAACACAGTAGCCCGCTTGGCAGGAGAAAACCAATCGGCCAGAAGAGAGTAAACGGCAGGACTGAGGGCTGCCTGACTTAAGCCTAAGGCCATTCGCATGGCAATAAGAAAACCCAGAGAACTGGCCCAACCACTAGCCACTGTAGCTACGCTCCAGGTAGCCGCGCCAATGAGTATGATTCGGACTCTGGAATAACGATCAGCCAAACTACCCATAATAAGTCCCATGACTGCATAGACCCAGCTAAATGCAGGGCCATACAACCAACCTAATGCCGTAAAATTGAGACCCAAATCTATTCGAATAGACTCACCCACAACTGCGATGATCTGGCGATCTACAAAACTGCTTACATAGATTAAGCTTAGGATGATGAGCGCTAGATAGCTTCGAATTTTGAGGTATTTAGGGCGTGAGTGTAGGGTACTTGGGTTTGACATAGTTTCACATGATACGAAGATTCCATCTTTTCGGCTTTATCCTGAATTCCCTACTTTTAGGTTATGAAAAAAACAACGCATAAAGGCCCCAAACTACCCCGAAAAACAAAGGCTCAAAAAGAACGGGCGGCGGAAATTTTGGAAATCTTATACCAAAAATATCCTAATCCGCACTGTGAACTTGACCATCGTAATGCTTTTGAATTACTTATGGCCACTATTCTAAGTGCACAGTGTACCGACGCTCGGGTCAATATGGTCACCCCCGCTCTTTTTCAGAGTTACCCTACCCCTGAGCTTATGGCCGAGGCGCCTCTTCACGAGTTGGAAGAATTGGTGAAAACAACGGGCTTTTATCGCAACAAAGCCAAGTCACTCAAAGAAGCTTCCCAACGAATTGTATCCGAATTTAACGGAGAGGTTCCAAAAAATATGGATGACCTGCTCAGTCTACGAGGGGCTGCGCGTAAAACCGCGAATGTAGTACTTGGAAATGCCTTCAACATCAATGTTGGTGTAGTAGTAGACACCCATGTGAAACGCTTTTCAAACCGATTTGGCCTTACTCGCGAAAAAAATAATACCGATAAAATTGAACGCGATTTAATGGCCTTATTTCCTCGGGAAAGTTGGACGGATTTGTCGCATCTGATGATTCATCATGGAAGAGGTCCCTGCAAGGCGCGGTTTTCCAAAGCACCCGACGATGAATTATGTAAAAATTATAGCCGGTCATGCCCTTGCCATAAAATGAGAAAGGAGTCCTAAAAGTGAAAGAATTTTGGAATCAACGCTATTCAGAATCGGGCTATGCCTATGGAAGTGAACCCAATGAGTTTTTTAAAGAATCCCTTCTTTCGCATAGGGATCAACTCCTTCCCAATCAATCGAAATTACTTATGCCTGCCGAGGGTGAAGGTCGTAATGCGGTATATGCCGCGGGATTGGGATTTAAGGTTACCGCCTTCGATGTAAGTGAACAGGCACGGGTTAAAGCTATGCAGTTGGCTAATGAAAAATCCATTCCTCCCTCCTCTCTAAACTATCACATTGGAGATTGTTTGAGTCTAGACGAGCCCGATGAATCATTCGATGCCGTTGGGTTAATTTATGCACACTTTCCACCGG
>CAKZLH010000234.1 GCA_937125285.1 uncultured Balneolaceae bacterium
TTTAATAATTCTTGTTGCATTCGAAGGATTTCTTCAAAGTCCTTTCCTGAATTACTGTAAGCTGTTTCCAGTAATGAAATGGCTTGTTCTGTTTTTGAAACTTGGGTGTTGTACAATTCGATCAATTGCCTGGCTTTATCCAATTCATACCATGCCATTTCATAGTTTGAAACCAGTGTATTCTCTGTGTTCGTTTTATAATTAGCAATGGCTTCTTGTTTGAATTGAGCTTCTTTAGTTGCAGCCTTGTACTTTCCACGATAGATAGGAATGCTCATACTTACCATAGGCATGATCACATTCTTTCCATTATCAGGCACAACCATATCATTGCGTTCTCCAACAAATACGTAATCCAGTCCTACACCAAACTTTGGTAATCCTTGTTTCTTGCTTAACTCTTCGGCTTCTTGTGCCGATTGCATTTTTAAATCAAGTGATTGCAACAAAGGATGATTTGCTAGCAAACTATCTTTTCGATAATTCAAAGGCACTGAAACTATATTCAACTTTTGATCAACTTGAACCACAATAGAGTCAGGTCTATTAAGCAATTTATTAAAGTGAACAAACAGAGGTCGTAGCTGATCTTGCAGCAATTTTATTTCGGTTTCTGTGTTTTCTATCATGATGTCAACACGAATCACATCTACCATACTGCCTTTATCATTCTTAAACCCTGTAGTTGCCAGTTGCTTGTAACTACTTAAAATGTCCTTGTTTTCCTTTTGTAAAAGAATCTTTTGATTTACTTCATAAATAGGATACCAAGCAGATTTTACCTGCATATACAATTCATTTTTGGCATTGATGAACTCTTGATATTTGGCTTCTGCCTGAAGTGCCTGAACATTTCCTGCTGTTTTAAGTGTGCCAAACCATGGGAACATTTGTGTAAGACCTACTTTTGCTCTTTGTGGTCCAACACGAGTTTCTACAGGGCTAATAAAGTAGCCGAATGAAAAAGTAGGATCAGGTAAACTATTGACTTGTGCTACCTTTTGCATAGCAGCTTCAAAATCGGCATATTTTGCTTTGAGCAACGGATTGTTTTCTGCTGCTAGCTTTAGACTCTCTTCTAAGGATTGAGCACTTGATTTTGTGCTTAGTCCAACCAAAAGGAGTGCAGTGATTATTACTATATATTGTTTCATTTTGCTTCCTTTTTAAGTTTTCTTTCTTCTCTCCAACAGTACAGTACTGGTACAATAAAATAGGTGATTGATGCTACGATCATTCCACCGAAAGCCGGTATTGCCATTGGAATCATTATATCTGCTCCACGACCCGTAGAGGTTAAAACCGGTAGCAAAGCAATAATGGTAGTAGCCGAAGTCATAATGGCAGGCTTGATTCTTCGCTGACCTGCAATGACTACTGCATTTCTTATTCCTTCAAGTGTCGTGGTTTTGTTTTTTTCAAAACTCTGATCAAGATAGGTTCCCATTAACACACCATCATCCGTTGCTATTCCAAATAGTGCTATGAAGCCAACCCATACAGCTACACTGAGATTAATAGGATGCATTTGGAACAAATCTCGCATGTTCGTATTCAGAATTTCAAAATTGAAGAACCAATCTTGTCCGTATAACCATAGCATCATAAATGCACCACTAAATGCCATGGCGATACCGGTAAAAATCATTAGAGATGTACTAACAGATTTGAACTGGAAATAGAGAATCAAGAAAATGATCGCTAATACGATAGGGACAATAATTGCCAATCGTTTCTCTGCCCGCACTTGATTTTCATAGCTTCCTGAGAATTTGAAACTGATACCTGAAGGAACAACTAAATCTCCCTGATCAATTTTATTCTGAATAAAGCGTTGAGCTTCTTCAACCACATCTACCTCCGCATAACCTTCCTTTTTATCCAATAATACATACCCCACAAGGAAAGTATTTTCACTCTTGATGACTTGTGGTCCACGTACATATTCAATATCTACTAATTCAACAAGAGGTATTTGAACACCGGTAGGAGATGGAATAAAAACCTTTTTTAATTTATCAGGATCATCTCTTAATTCTCTTGGATACCTCACCCGTACAGGAAAACGTTCACGACCTTCCACAGTAGAGGTTATCTGCATACCACCAATAGCTGTTTCGATGGTTTGCTGAACATCTTCAATGTTTAACCCATACCTAGAAATTGCATCTCTATTGATGTTAAAATGTAAGTATGGTTTACCCACAATACGATCGGCAAATACGGCTTCTGTTTTTACTGATGGAACTTCTTTAAGAATAGCCTCCAACTCTAAACCAAATTTTTCGATTGTCTTTAGATCAGGTCCAAACACTTTAATACCCATCGGTGCACGCATACCAGTTTGTAACATCACTAATCGGGTTTCAATGGGTTGAAGTTTTGGAGCGGAAGTAACACCTGGAATATTGGTTACTTTAACAATCTCGTTCCAAATATCGTCTGGTGATTGGATATGAGTTCTCCAGTTTCTAAAGTACAAGCCATTCGCATCAGGAATCAATTCGTCTTCTGAAATACCTTGTTCTAAAGCTTCTTCATTGGTGATAGCATCACCGGAAGTGAGCATAAACTGATCCTCCTTATTGACCTTAAAACGCTCTCGGTGTCCTTTTTTGTTGAGAAGATATTCCGGTTTGTAATTAATGATGTTTTCATACATGGAAATAGGAGCTGGATCCAATGCAGATTCAACCCTTCCCATTTTACCAACGGCTAATTCTACTTCGGGAATGTTTGCCAACAACATATCCAATTGCTGAACCACCGTTTTATTTTGCTCTACACCGGCATGAGGCATGGAAGTAGGCATTAATAAATAACTTCCTTCATCTAGTGCAGGCATAAATTCTTTTCCAAGACCGGGTAGGGAATGAGATAGACCTGACCAAACTGATGTGGTTCTAATGTTGACCCCTACTTTATCAAAACCTGTAGCGACAAAGCCAAACATAGAATTGAAACCTACCCACACTGTTGTTCCAAACAAGATCACAATGGTTGGTATCATTAAAAACTTAACCTTGTTTGCCAAACACCAGTGGAGGATTTTCACATAGTATTTTTCAAGTAGATAAAATGCTCCGAGAATGACACTTACAATAGCTGCAACAAATATGAAATTCCATAACAATGAAATTCCCGCACCAAGAGGCATCCAGTATTTAGCTAGCAACCAAACTACCGAAACAACGGTTATGATTAAGGCTAAGTTTTTCGTGAAAAAATTCTGTTTTGGACTATATTCTGTAATAAACCATGCAGCACCAAATGCCATCAACGTTATACCTCCCCAAACACTAACCCAAATTGCAATTATTAATCCACCTAAAATCAATAAAGCATTAATGAGTTTGCCTTTAGCGTTTTTGTTGATTTTAATTCCAAATACCCAATGCGCCAATGTTGGCAGTATTATTAATGCCACAAACAAGGATGCAATCAAGGCAAATGTTTTAGTGAAGGCTAATGGTCTGAATAGTTTCCCTTCCGCTGCCTCCATTGTAAACACAGGAACAAAACTTACAATTGTAGTTGCCACGGCAGTTACAATAGCCGAACTTACTTCTGCTGCTGCATTATAGATAGTATTAATTAATTTCTGACTAGGTGAAGCTTCATCAATATGTTTAATGACGTTTTCAGAGAGGACGATCCCTAAATCCACCATTGTACCAATGGCTATTGCAATACCTGAAAGAGCTACAATATTGGCATCTACCCCAAAGTAACGCATGGCGATAAACACCATTAAAACAGCAATAGGTAGAAGGGAAGAGATTAGAATGGAAGCTCTTAGATTCAAAACCATAACAATTACAACAAGTATGGTAATGAGCAACTCCAAAGAAAGTGCTTCTTCCAGTGTGCCAAGTGTTTCGTAAATCAACTGAGTTCTATCGTAGAATGGCACAATGGTTAATTGACTTTCAACACCATTAGCCAAGGTCTTCTTCGGAAGTCCGGGAGCGATTTCCTTAATTTTTTCTTTTACATTATTAATGACATGTAAGGGGTTGGAGCCATATCGAGCAACAACAACGCCTCCAACTACTTCCGCTCCGTCCTTGTCCAAAAGCCCTCTTCGAGTTGCTGGTCCAAGCGTAACAACGCCAACATCTTTTACTCGAATCGGTACATTATCATGAACATCAACTACTGCCTTCTCTATATCTTCAATGGACTTAACATACCCTAATCCTCTAACTAGATACTCAGCTTTATTGATCTCAATGGTTTTTGCACCCACATCACGGTTCGACTTTTTAACCGCCATCATCACCTTATGAAGGGGAATGTCGTAAATACGCAGCGCATCAGGATTTACATCTATTTGATATTCCTGAACATAACCTCCTATGGAAGCCACTTCAGAAACACCATCCACGGCATTTAATCCATACTTGACATAAAAATCTTGAGCTGTCCGAATTTCGTGTAAATCCCATCCCCCGGTTGGGTTACCTTCTTTGTCTCTTCCTTCTAAGGTGTACCAATAAACTTGACCGAGAGCTGTTGCATCGGGTCCTAGAGAAGGTTGTACTCCTTCAGGTAATAACCCGGAAGGAAGTGAATTTAATTTTTCAAGAATTCGAGAACGTGACCAGTAAAAATCTATATCCTCGTTGAAGATGATGTAGATACTACTGAATCCGAAAATGGAAGAACTACGGATGGATTTCACCCCGGGAATACCTAACAAGGAAGTAGTTAATGGATAAGTAATTTGGTCTTCAATATCTTGTGGAGATCTCCCCATCCATTGGGTAAACACAATTTGTTGATTTTCTCCAATATCAGGAATGGCATCAACGGGCACAGGATCTGACGGAAGTGAACCAATCTTCCACCCAAATGGGGCAGTAACTAATCCCCATCCGATAAACAATACAATTACAAGTATTGTGACTAGTTTATTCTCAAGGAAATATTTTATTATTTTATTAAGCATATCATACTGTTAAATTGACAAATTTATATTGTTGTCTTTCTTTTATTAATAATTACCGAAATAGGGTAATTATTAATCGGAATAGAATAAGTCTTATCTCAAAGAATCAATTCTATTCACAGTGATTCAGCATTGTATTTGAATCACTAACAGTATGTGTATTATATGCGGAACACCTGAAACAGGACAGATCTATCCTGTTCTATCAAAGGGGGGGAGTATGCAATAAAAGAATTCGACTCTTCCTTATCAAAAAAGTAATTGTTTATATAAACAACTACAAAGGCTGCTACAAATTTGAAGTCTAAATTTGGAGAAATTACTCCAGGATTGCTATAATCATCATCTACAGAAAGGGTCGTATATTTGTTTTCACAACAACCTTTTCTGGTGATTTTTTGTCCATGATCACTCTCATCACAAGCTTTCTCATCCATTTTAGCCATACCGCAACTCAGTTCGTCATGCCCAAATGAAATAGAAGATTTAACAGCTTTCCCTCCACAGTAATGCGTAGCAAAAGTGATACTCATGTTGGTTGTGAGCATCAAAATTGCAAGCAATATGGAAAGAATTCTTTTCATCCTAAATTCGTTAAACGCAAAGTTTCAAAATTTATTTTGCTCATTTAATGATTTTTATCAGTAATTCAAAGATAATTAAATGATTTTAGTTAGATATTTCAATTTTTTGGTTTTCTGTTTCAAAATTTTGACCATTACAAAAAATAAAGCATTACTAGTGTCATTGCTACCATTGTCAGGTCTTCAACTATCGTCACAGTACTCATAGGAAGATTGAAAACATCCCCTAAACAAGCGCATTTTATCTTCTTTTTGTTCAAGTTACTTTGAATCACACCTATACTACTCACTCCAAGTATTATAGCCGTTGCTACATTTGTCTCGAATGGAAAGACATTAATTAGGTACAAGATGCCTAAGACTAATTCTACAAAAGGATAGATTAATCCCCAAAGGTTCCATTTCTTCGCTACTATATCATACATCCTATAAGAATCGGAGAAACCCTCCAAATTGAGCAGTTTAAAAAATGCAAATACAATAAAGAAACCTGCCATAAAGTATCGCATCCATAGCATTCCGGAAAAATTTTCAAACGGATACTGAACCAAAAAACTCACTCCGGCTATGAATGATACAATGAGGACGAGTGGTTTGTAGGTGGTGATGGACTTTTGGGGTATTTCTGTTTCGTTTACTAGAGTAGAATGAATTTCTTCAATGGTGTAGTTTCCTGCTGAGCTTAGTTTACCGTTTAACAATTCCATAGAAACTTCTTTTTGCAAAAACAGAATTCCTTGTGGAGCTTCCAGTTGAACCTGGGCAGATTTTACCTCGGGGATAGCTTCCAATATCTTTTTAACTTTAGATACACAACCCCCGCAGGTCATTCCCGATATGTTGTATTGTTTTTCCATACAACAAAGGTCGTTATCAAGGTAAAAGTTTATGTTACAAAATTCGGGTAATCTGTTTCAGGATTTTGACTAAATGGAATCCAATGAACGATGTCCGGGCTTTCTTTGCTTCTTAAATTCGGTTGGGGTCATGCCTGTTTCTTTTTTGAATTGGGAGGAAAGATGCGCCACGCTACTGTAATTGAGTTGAAAAGCAATTTCCGACAAGGTCAGCTCGTCATAAAACAGTAACTCTTTGACTTTTTCAATTTTCTGAGAAAGCACAAATTTCTCAATAGTGATGCCTTCCACGGATGAAAAAAGACGACTGAGATAGCTGTAATCGTGATGGAGCTGCTCGCTTAATAAATTTGAAAAATTACCATTAACGGGTTCTTTTGAGTAGTGAATGGTATCTACAATAATGGATTTGATTTTCCCAATGAGTTTCGACTTATTATCCTCTAAAAGCTCGAAGCCTTTTTGAATTAATCGTTGCTGCAATGTTTGTTTTTCTTCATCTCCTAATCGTTTTGAAGTTTTGACTTCCCCTAACTGAATTGAAACTGCCTCAATATTCATTTCAGACAGTATATCTCTAACTGTATCAAGACAGCGTGGACAAACCATATTTTTAATATGAATAGATGTATTTGATTCCATTTAGCAGCAGCTTTTATTTTCTTGAATAGGAGGACATGGATTTGTTCCATAAGAACAATACACACAACAATCACCTTCTTTTGGTTTAATTATTTCCTTGCATTTCTCACACTCGTAAAAGTATTGACAAGCATCAGTTGGCATTGTTTCTTTCTTCTGATGTCCGCATTTTGGACATGTTAAGGTTGATTCTAATATTACCTTGTCAGCCATATTATTTTCTTTTAAACACAGTGTAAATGAAATTTTGTTCAGTCTCAAAAGGCGTTTTATGTACATCATCAAAAGCATCGATGAGCTCAAATTTATCATGGAACAAACCAAGAAGTGTTTCTTTTGAATATTGTGTAATTTCAAGTCCACTACATTTAAATGGTCCTGTATTTGAAAAAGTGGCAATAATCAAGAATCCATCAGTTTTAATCGCTTTTTCTACTAGTTTTACATATTTCTCTATATCTTCTTTTTCGGTTAAAAAGTGGAAAGTTGCTCGGTCATGCCATAGCGAAAACTCAAATGATGTTTGAAATTCTAAAATATCAGTTACGATCCAATTAATATTTTCAGCAGTTTGCTTCAATTTAAGTTTTGTTCTCTCTAAAGATTTTGCAGAAATATCAAGGACAGACAGGTTTTTAAATCCTTTCTTAGATAGTTGAACCACTAAATTTGAGTTACCTCCTCCAATGTCTATAATCGTATCATCCTTTTTTAGATTTAGGGAATCTATCAGATTGAGAGAAGTAACAGGAATTTCTTGATACCAACTTACTTCCTGATCGCCTTTTGTTTCATATACGTTTTCCCAGTGTTGTTTACGTTTTGTCATTGTTTCTCAGTTTTCTTGTTTATTGCCTTATATCCCGTTTCTTTTTCAATAGCTTTTGTCAGCTGCTCAACAGATGTTTTTGTTTTATCAAATTTTACAATGGCTTTTCCAGACTCATAAGAAACATCAGACTCAATAATACCCAATTGAGTATTAATAGCATGATTGACACTGTATTCGCATCCAGTACATGTCATGCCCTCAATAGTTAAGATAGCTTCAACGATGTCAGAATTGTTGGTGTTGATGGACTTCATTTCATTATTGGGAAAAAAAATTCCGGAGTAATAAGGAAATGCCAACATAAGGATTGCAAAAAAAGTTACAATTGCTAGGAATTTTTTGGATTGCCAAAAGGAATTTTTTTGATCTTCATCACATTCACAATCAATTTCTTTCTTTGGTTTTAGTTTCTGATACCAGGCAAACCCTATTACCAATATTGTTACTCCAATTAAATAAGGTCTAGCCGGCTCTAACCATGAGAAAGAAGAAGTCAATCCGCTTGCCCCGGCAATTAAAGCAAGAACGGGAGTAATACAGCATAAAGATGCAGCAATAGCTGTAACCACGCCCATCCCAATTATCTTATTACTATTGTTTTTCATGCTATTATCAAATTCCTATTAGAGCTATGATTTATTATATAGGAGAATAGCTCAACATATTCCTCCTTTAAAGAATAATGGATAACTGTTCCTTCTCTTTCGCTGCTTATTATACCTCTATCTTTCAACTTCCTTAATTGTTGAGAAACAGCAGGAACAGTCATTCCAAGAATATCACTCAAATCACAAACGCAAAGTCTATGCTCAGACTGAATAAGATAAAGGATCTTGATACGAGTATCATTTCCAATTAGTCCAATAATTGAAGCCAAGTCAGAAAGATCAGAACCTACATTCTCAATCTTCTTTTTACAACGGCTAATTTGATTTTCATCCGCCAATGCTCTTATGCAAGTCTGCTCCTTATTAGAATTCATATTACAAAGTTAAAACTATTAAACTATTTAAGCAAATACTTAAATATAATCTATTAGTATTCATTTTACATGAATGAATTATAATCTCTCAGAGCATACTAAATTGCCACTCCCACAAGCTTTGCATGGTGAAGAATTATATCCACATCCTGCATAATAAAGTTCGATATTTGTCGGTTTCCTTGTACTTTTTCACCTCCCTTATCAATTCCACCATATACAACTGTTCTTCCTTCTAAATAAAGGGCTTATAAACATTGTTGAGTTTAGTTGATACAGACTTTACGAACATGTAAATACCTAGAAACTGGTTAATGGCCTACAGTTTTAACTAGTTGGAACTTCTTTTAAAAAAGAAAGTTTTCTATTTACAATAGACTTATAAAGTCGTATTTTTTTAGTCTTTGAAATTATTGAATACATGAGGCGCCAATGGCGGTTGCCTTACCGAATAGGCGACATGGCCGAGTGGCTAGGCAGAGGTCTGCAAAACCTTGTACGGCGGTTCGAATCCGCCTGTCGCCTCATATATATTGACTTATTGATTGCCGCGTTCGTCTAGAGGCCTAGGACGCCGCCCTTTCACGGCGGTAGCACGGGTTCGAATCCCGTACGCGGTACATTTATGGAGCCCGTAGCTCAGTCGGTTAGAGCGCCAGGTTGTGGCCCTGGAGGCCGTGGGTTCAATTCCCATCGGGCTCCCATTTACTGATTGCCGCGTTCGTCTAGAGGCCTAGGACGCCGCCCTTTCACGGCGGTAGCACGGGTTCGAATCCCGTACGCGGTAC
>CAKZLH010000235.1 GCA_937125285.1 uncultured Balneolaceae bacterium
GTATGAAACACTTTGTGCCCGAAGATGGAACCTATGTTTATTTCCGAATGCATGAGCAACAGACCATCATGGTGTTAGTAAATACCTCAAATGAAGAGAAACGACTAAGTACAACTCGCTTTCAAGAAGTATTGGGAGCCTTCAACAGTGCCACTCATGTGTTAGATAATACACAGTTTGAGTTAGGCGATGAATTGGTTTTACCTCCGAATGAAGCTAGCGTGTGGGAGCTAACAAACGAGCTCTAGAAGCCAAGTATCCGATAACCGCGGTTACTCCAGCAATAAAGAGGAAACCTCCCGACAACTCAAAGGTCTCAACTACCCAGCCCATAACGGGCTGGGAAACCATCCCACCTACATAGCCAAAACTAGCTACACTTGTAAGGGCTATAGCCCCTTCTCTACCCGCTGCACTAAAGAGCATAGGAAAACTCAGTGAAACCCCAGCACCCGTGAAAACCATGCCCAGAATAGCAATAATGAAATTAGGAGCGAATACAGCCATAATCAAGCCAGTGATGGTCGATAGCGCACCCCCAACCAATAGGTTTCGAGCCCCAAAATGAGTCTTTAAGCGATCACCAAAGACGCGCATTACCAACAGGGCACCCGCAAAAACAGTATAACCTAGAGGTGCCCAATCGGCACTCGCTTGAATATGATCGGTAAAAAATAGACTCACCCAGTTCATTATTGACGTTTCAATGGTAGCGGCTAAAAATGTTATGATACCTAGGGCTATCAAACCGCCATGTGGCCACTGAAATCCACTTTTTTGACGAGTAAAAGATTCATCATTCGGCAAATAACGGGCAACGAAAAATAAAACCAATAAAATAAGGCTGGAAACCAAGCCAAAATGTGCCATAGCCGACCAAGAAAAACGAGTCGTTAAAGTACCTATTAATGCTCCAACAACCGTACCCACTCCAAACCATGAGTGAATTTTAGACATATGAGATTGTCCTGTTTCGCTTTCCACTACGGAACCTAAGGCGTTCACTGAAATATTAAAGCCACTACTACACATGCCCACGGTCGTCATTAATAAAGCCAAAGCAAACCAACTTTTCATTAGAGCAATGGGAAATAGTGTGATGGCCACAAATGTTCCCATAAATAATGCCACCCGCTTTGGACCAAAATAATTTAGCGCCCAAGCAATAATAGGCATCATTATAACCGTGCCCATGCCTCTAAATAATAACACATACCCTAAAGTAGTGGCCGTGAGTAATGCCGTATCACGAACATCGGGAACTCTAGATGCCCAGGTAGCAAAGGCGAGACCTAGATTAAACAGCGCAAAACTTACGGCTAAAATGGATTTTTTATGGGTATCCAAAGATATGTCTTATGAGTGACTGATTAGGCATAAGAAGTAATGACTCAACGAAATTACTCAACAACTACCTGACGTTAAATCCTACTCCTTATCCATATAAAATTACGATTAATTATCGGCATATGTACTTTTTAATTGATGGCAGGATAGTATCTTAAGCTGAATTAATAGAATTTAAAAATTACGGACAACGCTCTGTTGAAACGAGCAACCAACCCGTTCAAACCGAAAAATTATGCGAATAGTCTACTTTATTACTGTGTTGGGTCTAAGCTTGAACAGTCAGGCACTTCTCGGTCAACATAGCCACAGCCACGATGGAACTCACTCTCATAGCCATGTTACCGAACCCCCTGTGCATGGGCATAATCATGAGGTAGAACAATTATTTTTCTTTCCAGACTTAGAAAATGCGGTGACTTTAACCTGTGACTTTCACATGCATACTGTTTTCTCAGACGGTTCTGTTTGGCCAGATATTAGGGTTCAAGAAGCCTTACGAGAAGGGGTGGATTGTATTTCAACGACCGAGCACTTGGAGTATCAGCCACATGCCAGTGATATTCCTCACCCCGATCGTAATCGGGCCTATGAATTGGCCAAATCAGCGGCGGAAGGGACAGAACTGTTGGTTATTGCGGGTACGGAAATTACTCGCCAAATGCCTCCTGGTCATACGAATGCTGTTTTTATTCAGGATGCCAATCCCATTTTAACCGACAATGCAATGGACGCCTTTGCTGAAGCGGCGAGTCAAGGTGCCTTTATATTTACCAATCATCCACAATGGACCGCTCAACGAAAAGACGGTATTGCCCGCTATGAGCCTATGCATTTAGAGCTCATCGAAAAAAACATGCTGCATGGCATCGAAGTGGTTAACGAACATTCCTATTCCGATGAGGCCTTACAACTGGCATTAGATCATAATTTAACGCTCATTGGCACCTCAGATGTCCATGGGCTCACGGACTGGATGTACGAAATCCCCCATGGAGGACATCGCCCGGTTACCTTAGTTTTTGCCGATGATCGCACACCTGAATCGATTCGTGAAGCCTTATTTAATCAACAAACGGTGGTTTGGTATAACGACCTATTCATCGGTAGAGAGAACTGGTTGGCTCCCATACTTCAGGCCTCACTTCCCATTCGAGTGGTTGGCTATCAGGGTAATAGTGACGTGTTGGAAGTCGAAATCGTGAACGCAACTCATTCGGAGTTTATTCTTCGAAACACAAGCGATTATACCTACCACGAGGATGCATCCGTATTTACGGTGGAAGCTCAAAGTGTGAAAAAACTGCAAATTAAAACACTCGAACGCCTTGAAAATCTGCGCATAGGATTTGAAGTGATGAATGGGATTCTAGCCCCCAACACACATCCTACTATACACTATGATCTAGAAATTGAGAAAGACAGCGAAGAATAAAAGTATTTTAGTCCTTATCTAATTCTAGGCTTTTTAGACGAGTGGCTTCAAATTCATCGCCCGGTGTCCATGTCTGTAATGCGTCACTATTTAGCGCTTTTACCGCAGCTTTAAAGAAGATACGGGTATCCTGTTCGGCGCCCGTGAGATCCCAATACTCATTCACCTCGTCATTCACGCTATGATAATTGGCCGCGCTCAGGCTATCAACAAGCTCTAGATACCCTGCTGGCTTACCAAGAAATTCACGACCTGGATTTGGGAAAATTGCAGGTATCCCAACTTTCGCCATATTGAAATGATCGGATCGATAGAAGATGCCATTCTCAGGTGCTTGATCGGGATATACAGGACGACCTGCCATAGTGGCCTCTTGCACTACGAGATCTGCCATTGAATTTCGACCTAAACCTATAATCACCAGATCATTGGTGGGGCCATAGACATTCATTCCATCTAGGTTGATGTTTGCGGTCACTTTTGCGGGTGGCACCGTAGGATTTTGAGCCCAAAATTCTGAACCTAAAAGACCTACTTCTTCTGCGCTAACAATAACGGCCGTTACACTTCTTCTTATCACAGGCTGAATACTCTTAAAACTCTCCATCATTTCTAAAACCGCACTAACCCCTGCTGCATTATCTTCCGCACCATTATTAATGGCATCCCCATCAATGGGTTGAGTAACGCCTAAATGATCGAAATGCGCGGTTAATACCAAATGTTCATCGGCAAGATTGGGATCACTACCAGGAATGGTGGCTACCACATTTTGAGCAAAAATCTCACGGTAGGTAGACCGTAAGCCCACCGACATTCGTAATCCGCCTAGGGCAACCGGACGGAATGAAGGATCATCCGCAGCATCAAGCAAGGCTTCCACATCTTGTCCTGCTGCTTTGAATAGTTCAACCGCACGATCATAGGTAATCCAAGCATTAAACAGAGTTGGATTGGCGGGTGCATCGGCCGGGGCTTTTACATAAAATCGCTCTCTACTCCAGCTATTGGAAACCACACTCCAACCATAACCGGCTGTTGGAGTAGTGTGAATAATAATCGCCCCAATCGCCCCCATTTCTTTTGCCTTCTCATACTTATAGGTATATCTACCGTAGTATAGTCGCGCTCTTCCTCCAAAAAGATCCTCATCATACTCGGGATCATTATTCTTAATGACCACAATTTTGCCTTCGACATCTACATCCTTATAGTCGTCCCAATCATATTCGGGGGCTTGAATTCCATATCCCACATACACAAGCTCAGCATTTTTAACGTCTACACTTAATCCCTGATTCGATGGCCAGGCCACAAAATCATCATAAAAAGACAAATCCATAAGCGACGAACCAACAACTCCAGATCGTACCTTCATCGAATGATCATAAGTTGTTTGCCCAAGTAGCGGAAAGCTCTGAACAAAACTGGTATCTCCCACTCCTGGCTCAGCTCCTAGAGCTTGCAGCTCATTCACCAAATAATCAACCGACATCTGCTCACCTTCGGTACCTGTACCCCGGCCTTGAAACTCATCCGATGAGAGGACCGCAATATGATCCATCAACTCTTCTTTGGTAATATCTTTTGCCGCATCATTCACTTCTTTTTCATCACCCATCATGGAACAAGACAATAGGACTAAGGAAAAAACTAGGATTGAACTACAAATAACTGTTTTCGGGTTGAAGGTGCTCGGAAGGCTATCGCACACATTTTTTATTACGTACATAATAATCTGGATTTGTATTATGATGAATGTTCTAACCGCAAAAATGATTGATTAGTAGAAACAAAATTATGCGAATAGTTGCTCAAAATACATTCAATTCTTGTTTTCTCAAATAATATGTGCATTTACGATTAATTCCTCCCCTAAACTTGACCCGCGTACTCCATGTCTAATACCGAATTAACTCGAATTTTACAGGCTCAAAAAAACTTCTTCTCAACTCATGAAACCAAAGAGTATGCTTTCCGAATGAAAGCCCTTGATACTTTGGAACGGGCCATACGTAAGTATGAGTCAGAATTGACAAAAGCCTTACATAAAGACTTTAAAAAATCGGCCTACGAATCATATGGAACCGAGATCGGATTGGTATTAGCTGAAATAGCTTTCGTAAAAAAAAGGCTAAAGCAATGGATGAAGCCACAAAAACAACGTGATGTACTTATCAATTTTCCGTCTAAAAATTTTTCAATCGCTAGTCCCTATGGGGTAGCGCTGATCATTGGGCCCTGGAATTATCCGGTTCAACTCTGCTTAAATCCGTTAATAGGAGCTATTGCGGCTGGAAATACCACATTATTGAAACCATCGGAGTGGGCCCCTGAAGTTGCTGAGGTACTAAGCAACATGATTCAAGAGCATTTTCCCGAAAAGTACATTGCAGCAATAACGGGAGATTCTACCATCAGTTCTGAATTGGTGGAATCGGATGTGGACTATATCTTTTTTACCGGCAGTACGGCCGTTGGAAAAATTATTGCTGAATCGGCTGGACGTCGACTCATTCCAACCACTTTAGAACTTGGAGGTAAAAGCCCTTGCATTGTCGATGCAACTGCAAACATAGATGTTTCGGCACGAAGAATTGTTTGGGGCAAGTATCTAAATGCCGGACAAACATGTGTTGCTCCTGACTATGTACTTGTTGAAGAGAAAGTCAAAGAACCGTTTCTAGACGCCATAAAAAAATCCATTGAAGATTTTTACGGGACGAATACGGCCTTAAGCGAAGACTATCCACGGATTATTTCCGATAAACATTTCGACCGTCTTAGCTCACTTCTGTCTTCTAAGGAATTGGACATTATTATTGGGGGCGAATGTAATAGAGATGAACGATTTATCTCACCAACAGTAGTCTGCACCCATGATTTGGATCAGCCATTAATGCAGGAAGAAATTTTTGGCCCGATATTGCCAGTTATTAGCTATCAAAAAGAAGATGAACTTGACCTAATCATTGCAAAAAACGCTCAACCACTAGCCTGCTATGTATTTACTAACAATCCTAAGATGGAACATAGATTTATCCATGAAATGAGTTTTGGAGGGGGTGCAATTAATGATACCGTTGCTCATTTGGGCAATCCGCATATGGCTTTTGGAGGCATCGGGTCAAGTGGCATTGGTTCATATCATGGAAAGCATAGTTTTGATGCCTTTTCTCACACTAAGAGTATTATGAAAAAGTCGTTCAGTTTAGACTTACCCATGCGATACCCACCTTATAAAGGAAAATTAAAGTGGCTTAGGAAAGTGATATAAAAAAGGCAGCTATCTCAGAAGATAGCTGCTATTAAAAAAATGACGTAGTTTTCACACCACATCATTTCGGGTTATGGTATCAATAAAACTTTTGGAGTCTGTACACTGAGCGTTCAGACAGAAAATATGACGCTTTGATGCCTATTAATTACAATATTGGCTTGTTCTCGATTCGGACACTAACCACAACAATTGGAAACTAACTGACAACTATTATTAAAGCATTTGAAATATAATAAATTAAATTAAATTATAGTACACCTTAACGCAAACAATTTTTATCTAAGGAGTTACGGCTATGGAAACTACAAAACGTGAAACGCCCAACTGGATCTTTGTTTCCAGTGTGATTTTTATCGGATGGAATTTAACAGGAGTCGTTTTCTACTTGAATGAGATGTTTATGGGCCCTGAAATGTTCGATTCCATGAGCTCAGCCCAACAGGATTTCTTTACTAGCCGGCCGGCTTGGGTAACTTCCAGCTACGCGATTGCTGTTTGGGTAGGAACCATTGCTTCTTTCCTACTATTGTTGAGAAAAAAATGGGCCTTTCATGCCTTTGTAATTTCCTTGGCGGGCGCCTTATTACAAATCACCTATAATTTATTTATAGGGGACGGAATGGATGCCTTCGGTCCTTCAGCGCTTATTGTACCAAGTTTAGTGACCATTATTGGTTTCGTGGAAGTTTGGGCCACAAAAAAAGCCACCGACGAAGGGTGGCTCTCGTAAACTATTAACGTTTACAACTTTGGTTTTACTCTGTTACTTGAGCAGTAGCATGCGTTTGGTCAAGATGGCGTTGCCCATTCGAAGCTGATACACATACACCCCGCTCGACAGCCCACCGGCTTCAAACACTACGGAATAATAGCCCGCAGCCATTCGCTCATTCTTCAGGGTCTGTACTTTTTGACCCAGCATATTAAAGACCTCTAGTCGCACATCCGATGCTTCCGGTATGGAAAATTCAATCTTGGTACTCGGGTTGAAAGGGTTCGGATAGTTTTGCGAGAGATTGAACTCGGTTGGAAGGGCATCAAACTCTTCATTTGAAGTTGCGCTCCAGTTCTCCACAGATCCACTTCGTCGATAATTCCCTTGATAGGTCGCCCACTGCGCAAAACTACGCTCCCACTCGGGACCAAATTCTGTTTCTAGGGAACCGTCATATCGCCAACCATCACGGATGCTCACCAGTTTACCACCTTGGGTTCCAAAGAATACACTACCATTGGCATAATTAATGGTATTGAGAATCGATTGATTTTTATTCTGAGAATTTACCCCAGATTCACCACCATTTTCAGCACCACTATCACCTGACCCGCCATTACTATTCGAGTCTTCAACCGGTACTTGATAATCCCAGAGTAACTCTCCTTTCGAATTCAAGGCATAAAACCGACCCGAACGATCACCAAAATAGACGACTCCATATTCATTAATAGACGCCGTTGAGGTTATGGCATCCGATGCTTTGAAGCTCCACTCAGGCTGGCCAGTAGATCCATTCAACCCGTAAAAAGTAGAATCGGCCCCACCCACCAACACCATCCCATCTTCTGCAATAACCGGTGTTGTTGTAAAAGAACCCCCTAACTCAACCTCCCAAACTGTTTGCGACGTAACGCTTGGGGTAAAATTCGGCTTCCATTTCCGCACCTTGCCCGAACTAAAGGCCGCCACCAATTCCTGATTCTGACTAAAGGCCAAGGCTCCAAGTAGGCTATCGGCAAATACCGTTTTCCCTATGGGTGAAAGCTCTTTAAACGTGATGGTTCCATCCAAATCGAAGTATACAATATCACCTAATATATTGGGCTGAGCTAGGTATTTATTTCCAATGATGACCCCGGGATGAATCCCTGAGGCTTGAATATTCGAGCGCCATACTTGTGCGCCCGTACGCATGTTAATGGCATAGATTTGATTATCGGTAGAAACCGCGTAAATGCGCGAACGCTGCTCGTCAATGATGGGGCTTGATTCATGTATCCCACCGGTGTTAACCGTCCAGTAAGGAACGGTGATTTTATGCTTCCACCAGTTGAACAAACTGTATTTTCGAAGATTGTTGGTTCCTGAGAACAGATAAAAACTGGAATCCGAAGCAATGGCCACAAGAGAGCGTAAGGGGGCGTTGAGGCTAAATTCGTTCAGTTCGTTGCGCACCATTAGGCTGAGGTTTCCTTTTCCGTCGGGCTGAAAAACAAAATCATTGCCGAAAAGGGATAATCCCGTGCTAGGAGCAAGACTGTTGGCCAGCTCGGTGTATCCTGCGTCTATATAAACGGCAAAAGAAGCAGTATCTCGAGCACCGTCATCATCTACGGCAATCATGGTGATATGAGTGGATCCTTGTTGAACTGGAATTTCGGAAACACGTTCCGATGAGTAAGGAAGCTCGTTCACCAACCAAAGCGTGGAGTCAACATCACCATCGGCATCAAAGGCCTGAAAGGTGAAGGGTAAAGAAAATCGATCACTCTCCTGATTGTGTAGATACACATCAGGGTATTGAGAAACTACTGGTGGAATATTTACAGGTGAAGCCAGCACCACATCCGAGCGCTCTCCTTCATTATTTGCCGTATCTACCCCGCTAACATAGTAGAAATAGGTACGCCCATTCTCCACCGTTTGGTCCAAATAACGAGGATTATTACTTGCCGTTGTATCAAACAGGGCCACCGAATCAGGATGAAAGCCACGATAGATTCGATGATAGTCTAAATCGATATCCGAGGGGGCTCTCCAGCTAAACTCCACCTCATTATTGCTGGAGCGGACGGAAAGAATTTCAGGTTTTTCAGGACCCCTCAAATCTACAAAATAGCCGGTGGTTGAATTAGATAATGCACTCTCCAAAGCTGGGTCAAAACTAAACATAGGATCGCCTACGGCAGAATCTACCGCACTTACTCGGTAAAATACTTTGAGAATATTATCCAAGCTGTCATCCACAAAAGTTCCCTTATTACCCTCCACTTCGGCATATAACTCAACGGCAAGGGAATCTTCACCCCGATAAATCCTATACCGCTCCACATCTTCATCCTCATCTAAGCTAGGACTCCACTGTAAAATGATACGTCCACTGAGTATCGTTTGGCGAAGGTTGGTCGGTGGCTGAGGTGCGATATCATCACCCGTACTCAGCTGAATGAACCTCGGGTCACTTTCATTGCCGGAAGTATCTTTTGCTGTAATCCAGTAGGTATAGCTGGTCCGGTTCAAGAGTTGAAGATCATCATCGATATAAGAAAACTTAAACCCACTCAATAGTGAATCATTATCGGCTGAATTTACCTGCTCTTCTTGAGTCACCAGTACCGAATCAATTCGCTCGATCTCCAGGCTTTGCAGCTGATCAAGAGTCATTAGTCCAGCGCTCCACCGCCAATTCGTATCCACCGTGTCCACAAAATTTTGAACGTTCAAGCCAGCGCTTGGTGTACGATAAATTTGAAATCCTGATAACACTTCCGCCGTATCCGCTTCCCAGCTGAACTCAAAAATCCGCGTATTTAGACGGGTCGCAGCTAAATCCTTTACCGCTGGAGGCGGGGTAATATCTTTAATGAAAATGGAAATCTCATCGCTAGACTCACTCTCATAAATCTGATAATACATAGCTTGCGCTGTATAAACATATTCTCTCCCTTCCTCTACTTCACTATCGACAAAGGTGCCTGGTTGAAGGGTATCTACTCGCATCAATTGTCCTTGCGCGTCATGCTTGAAAAGATATAAGGCGTCTAAAAAGGAACGCATAGAATCAGGAACCGAAAGAGTGAGCTCAATGGCTTGATTGGCATTTCCTAAAGGGTCCATGGTAGGTAATTCAATTTGTTGGGCCTCGAGAAATGGTGCCTCAAAAAGAATAGGAGTATCGCTTGGATGTTCAAAAGCACCTAAATCAACTCGTTTATCAGCAGCAATATGCCGAGAGACCCCCGCAAAATCTTTCATGAGTTCGGGGATAGGGCGCCCTTGGCCGATTACTTTTGATTGGGGCCTCAAACGGTAATCTGCAGGGTTATCCCATTCAAATAATCGATTGAAAAGCACTTGGTCTAAGGTGTAAATATGCACCAGGGAAGGTATATATCCTGTGATTTCAAATTCGCTAGCAGACAGCTGCGTCATATCCACCTCTGATCGAACTTCATTGGTGTCTACAGCTACATCGATAAACCGAACACCCGCCCCCTGAAAACGTGAGTCATTGAGCTTTAGCTCTAGCTCATCGGCTAGTATACTGTTCCTGAATTCGATGGCCACAGCACCTTCAGTGCTACTAACTCTATCATAGGTGTTTAAAACGTTTACATGCCGATATATCACAGAATCCGCACCTGAGACATCCGGATCTAAATCATTGGAATGAGTTCCCAGCCGCCTATTTTCATAAAAAATAGAATTGCTTGCATAGTAAGAGGCCGCTTCGGTATTAAATACTTCCACAAACTGAGTCATATGTACTCTATTTAGTCGAGTCTTAGTCCCTGCTTTCATGGCAATCCCAACCCCTGCGGTAGCGACCTCTTCAATTCCCCAGATATCGAATCCTCTCAGATAGAGCGACTGTCCCTGTGGCCATCGACCCGCGGTATAAGAATCGGCCGTTACCGTGATCAACGTATCGACAAAAGGTGGCTTAACCAATCGCACTTCACCCCAATCTCCTGTAGCGCGAAGTGTCAATGGATGTTTGATGCGTAACTGCTCTACGTATTTACCTGGATCTACTAAAATGGTGTCACCGGCCTGACTCGCCTGTATGGCGTCCTGTATATATTCAAAATCACCTTGGCCCGTGGGATTCACTTTCCACGCAAAAGCTGGTGTTTCAATACCCAAGACCTCAGAAAACTCACTTCGGAACTGGGGATCAAAAGTTACAGAAGGATCACCAGTCACAGAATCAAAGGCAGCAACCCGATATTGATAACGATGACGGCTTCTGATTTCAGTATCCACATAACTTAGCTGCTCAGGGGTAAAAATATCAACCAAGTCAAAGGTGGGCCCCTCTTCGGTATAAGAAGAAAAGTCCAAATCAGCTTTTATGCCATACATGTTGAATTCATCTGCTCTTCTAAACTGATCCGCCTCGGTAGATGCGAGTATTGTCGATGTCAAAATTTGATTGGGAATGAAATAGTAGGCCCAAGAGTCATCTACATAATCGAAAATCACAGGCCCTTCATAGACGTCGAATAATTGTAGGGCTGAAACGGTCGATGGATCCACTTCTTCCGGGAATTCTCGTAGGTCTAAAAATAAACGATGTCGCTGGTTTTCAGTTTCCCAATCGTTCAGGACCACCCATTCTACTTCTCCTGGTGATGTGGTCACTAGCTGGTAGTTGGACTCGGGCTGCTTCAACCCGAGAGTCGCACCTTCTTCGGAGCGATAGAGGGCATATCCTGCTACATCAGCACTGGTGGAAGCTTCCCAACGTACCGTAATTTCACGATCGGATAAGCTGGCCGAGCTCAAGGTAGGCGCATCAGGAATCTCCGTATCCCCTGCGCGTACGTTCACTCGTTCGGCGAGGCTTTCATTACCCGTAGAATCAAGGGCGGTGACCCAGTAGTGGTACCTTTCCAAATTCGCCAGGCCATCGAGCTGAATCTGCATCGCTGCCTGCAAAGGGGCTGGTGTTCCAACCAATAATGAATCTCTAATAATGACCCCTTCTAACAACCAGGGGGTCTGCAGGTCCTCTTCACTCCAATTTGGATCCAAGTTACCTTGACGCTCATACATTCGGTATTGTTTCAGATCCAAATCTTGGCCTGTAGTCCAGTTCAATTCCACCGTGGATGCGTTCAACAGTGCCGCTTGCAAGTTCGCTGGAGGAACGGGAGGAATGGTATCTGGCTCCTCTTCTATCATCACTTGACCCCCACGAATGGAGACAGGTGGATTCCCTTCATTTAACAAGAGATTATTGAGCTGAACCCGCGTTTGCCCAATGGTATTCAACTGAAAACTCATCTGCGCAAGCTGACCGTTGTTAAGTAAATTTTGGGCCGATGCGGCTGAAAAATAAACTCGCCCAGGAAGAGAGTCATTGGTTAGATAGCTAAAACCATCGAGGAAATCATCATTCGGGTTGAACCCTTCCAGCTCCACCATCGCTGTGTCAAATTCCACGCTAAATTGGATGCTATTGATGGGGCTACCAGTGGGGTTAAACAAATTGAGGTCTAAGGTTACGGAGGTGCCCACTATGCTTGCCGTATCTGAAATTACGATGATAGCACTGTCGGGTAAGACATCATTACCTATGAGGTTTTGCTGAAAAGCGTAGCTATAGTTCGCCCCAAGCAATGATAGCATTGCTAAAAATAAGCTTTTATTGAACCATTTAGCCCACTTTTTCATGGAATTCTGAGGTCATTTTAAGTTCCGATCTGCCGATAATAGGTATCGGCACTTTACTTCAAAAAGTTAGTATAGCGAGAGTATCTTTAAAAATACTTACGAATTACTTATTAGATACGTGTAATGATACTCTAAGTTTCGGAGATTTCGAAATTTATCTTGGGTTCAAGTCGATGTATAACGGGTTAAAAAGAGGACCTTTTGAACCAAAAAACCCTCATCTACAAGCTCTCATCTGAGCTCATAAACGAGGGTTTTACGATTCTGCAAAAACCACGGCTTACTTCGCTAGCCAGTCTTTTGTTAAGTGCACAGTTTTATTTAATCAGCATCATCTTACGGGTTTCCATATGACCAGGTGTGGTAATCACATACAGATAGACACCCGACGACAAGCTCGAAGCATCAAAACTAACCGTATGATATCCTGCCGATCTCATTTCATTAACTACCGTAGCTACCTTCTGCCCAAGGGTATTATATACCTCGAGTCGAACCTGCGCAGCCTCTGGTAAGGCAAACTGAATATTCGTACTCGGGTTGAAGGGGTTCGGGTAGTTTTGGGCAAGTTCAAATTTAACAGGTAACTCATCTTTGACTTCCGAGTTAACCATCGAACTGTTCACCACTACTTTTAACTGATTTTCCGTGTTATTAGAGAATGCAGTCATGATAATATCCACATTCTCAGCACTGGTTACATTAAGTGGAATTTCAAGCATTACTCCTTTTTTCGCAGTTGAAGTGGCTATAGCAACGCCCATACCGTTCTCGTCGCGAACTACGGAGCTTACATTATCCCAGAGTATGGTTGGCTCTAGATATTCAACACCATCAATTTCAGGTAGAGAAATATTAAATCCATTGATTTCCTCAGGGGCTGTAAATAAAAGACCTGTATCAGTTAATTCAACAGTAACATTTTCCACAGGATTTGTGATAACAGGGAATTCCGTTACCAATCCAACTATGTATTGGAGTATATATACGGCATCCATGGCTAAAATTTGTCCATCTTCATCAACATCAGCTTGCAAGTACCTCCAGTCAAACCACGGTCCGTTCTCCCACCAGCGTAAATTATCCATTGGTAATAATTCACTACCTACAGTGTGGTGTAGGATGATACCCGCGTCGTAATTATCTACGTCTCCATTCTCATCTACATCGCCATACATGAATGGGTCAATAGTTAATGTTCCAGACTGAATATTATTGGTATAGGCATTATTCAGCTTCACATTATTCGGAACCATTTCATAAACACCACTCAAATAAGGTGTATAGAAAATATCTAACACACTTTCGTAGCTTGTTATAAATTGTGAGCTAGACACAGCTACATTTACAGTATTATCAATATAACTAGCTTCGATATTTAGGTCTTGGCCAGAAGCATAATAGATTGAATCTACACTGATGCTAGGATCTAGGGGTAACTGAAATTGAAACCCTACTAAAGAATCGGCATAGGTTAATGTGTCGAAAGATATAGTTTGAGCAAATTTGATGCCTTCTTTTGAATACACATCACTAAATATCATGGTGCGATTAGAAAGTTTGCTTGTAGAGTAAGGATTATAAAGCATTGCTACTTCATCTGCTGTTAAGGCTCTTTTCCAGATTCCTAACTCATCTAAAGATCCCTTCATATATCCTCTTTCTCCACTTTCGAAGCCAATATCTAATTGTTTTGCACTTAATTCAGGACTTCCACCTTCCATGGTCACATCTACTTCTACCCCATTTATAAAGAGTCGCATAACAGTGTCCTCTAATGTTGTTGCAACATGATACCATTCATTGGGAATTAGCATATTTGGGGAATCTGTGGCTCCATATCCGTGTGCATCTGGATCAGAATTATCAAAATTAGCATTTCTGATATATCCATCATCAGTAATTGCAACTAGGAATGAGGCATCTTGGTTTCCCCACTTTGATACGATATGATTGGTATTGCCAAAATTATTACCAGAACCATATCCTTCATCAGGTTTGTACCAGAAACTGATTGAATAATCCCCATTGATCTGATTACCCTCTGCGTTTGGTGCTTGAATAAAATCATCTATTCCATCAAAATAATAGGCAGATGAGGTCATACCAAAGCGGTCTTCTGTAGGTATTGGCCCATTTACGGTTCCATGATTCTGAAATAAACTTGCATCATCTGCCGTACCATCAAAATTATAGAAGGCTGTTAATTCTAATTCAGGCACATAAAATGGGATATCCAAAGGCTCAGGTTCAACTTGATCATAAATAAACTGGATTTCTTGTTCACTTAAGGCTCGCTTCCAAATGGCAATCTCATCCATAGCGCCCGCCACAAACCCTCTATTTGTTGAACTTGAAAAACCAATATCCAACATACGATTATTAAATTGAGGATTACGGCTGCCTTCAAGTGTTTCTATCAGCTCACCATTGAGGTACAGTCTTTGCAACCCATTTTCTTGCTGAAATACAATATGATGCCATTCATCAACCGGTAGTACGTAATCTGATAATACCCCAGTATTTCCAGAGCCGTCATTGGTTATTGCCGTTAAATTACCGGTAGTTTTGATTGCTAATAAATAGGAAGCTTCACTTGTTTCCCCCCATTTACTAATTAAGTGGTTATTGTTGCCAAATTGATTGCCCGAGCCATATCCTTGGGATGGCTTATACCACATACTTATGGTGAAGGGGGCCTGGATATCATTCCCGCTGTTATCTGGAGCTTGTACATAATCGTTTACCCCATCAAACATTAAAGCAGACTGTGGATTCCCAAATCTATCCATGGTAGGTACTGGCCCGTAGATATTGCCATGATTGCCATAATTACTTTCATCATCTGCGGTACCATCCAAACCATAGAATGCAGTTAATTCATCAGTAGGGATGTAATAAGGTATCCCCTCTGGCTCTTGAATATTATTAATCGTTCCCTCGAATAATTCAAAAGTTAATGACCCAGCGTTATCATTATAATTACCATCAACAAAGCTTACTTCAGAACCAACGGTTTTACCATATCCCAAAAAGTATTCATACTCATGGTTATCTGAATAGTGCTCTGGTGCCGTTGGAGGTGGTGGTGGGCATTGGCCGTCTAATTGCCAGTTTGCGTCGCAACCTGTAATGAGAGTTTCATTATTGATATTGTAGGCTGCATCTCTATGCGGCGTTCCATTAGCTATACCATAGGTGCCCGATACCTTCAACTTATACACCTTATCTGTATTGTCATTAGCAAAGGCTTCTGTAAATGAAGAATTAAAACTGTGGGTAACCGTTTCAACTGAGTTCCAGCTAACTTGGTTGTAATTTACACTGTGATAGAGACCTTTTACTTCTTCTGGAGAAAATGCTCGTGACCAAACACCTAATTTATCGATAGATCGAGAGGGGATGTTGCTATTATTATTTCTATTTAGGATGTAGAAATCATTGTTTTCAAATAAGACTTCAGTTACTGAGTCGTAGTTTATTCCAATTAAACTTCCATTTATATATAATTTCGAAATACCTGTTTCGTAAACAACGGTATATTGATTCCAATTATTTAAAAAATTGAAATCCAAACAGCCTTTGGTTACTCCATTTCCATTTTCCATGATTCTGTAGAACAAACGATAAGTTTGTCCATTTCCACAATCAGTTAAATGGTTTTCATCTAAGAAAAGATGTATTCCAAAATTGTTAGCGCCCAATTTTTGACTACCAATTTCAAAAATTGAGAAACTACTATAATCCATGGGAGCATCTATTTTTGCCCATGCTGATATAGTAAATGATGATCTGAGTTTTGTTTCATCAAACTCAGCGTCATAATATAAGTAATCATCTACGCCACTTAAAGTTAAAGCAGACATTACCCCACCATTCTTATCATCTGTATACATACTAGCAGGGTCAGAAACAGATTGCTGCAGCGTAATTCCGTTAGGTGAGTCGTCATCTAAATTACCATCAAATTCAAAATATAATTCTAATCCATCTTGCGGTACTTCACCATTATTGAAGTTTGGATCTTCAGTATCTGTCGTCTCATTTTTTATACATCGTACGGCAGCACCATCAACTCTTAGAATACCAACTACTCTTAGCTCATTAGTACTATTATACATTCTAACAGCAATGGACCCTGTGGTCCCTTTGGTTGAGGACCACCAAACTCCACTTGTACCTAATGAGTTAAAACTTCCTGATTGATTTCTATGGCCAGTACCAACCGCATTAAATCCATAGGCATTATCACCAACCATGGGCTCTGTCCAATAGTAAGCTCCACCTGTTGCCTTTAATCCTGAAGCAGCTACAGCCTCACCGCCTAAATAGTCACGTAATTGTTCCCAATCTTCTCTAGTTGGCATTCTCCAACCCTCTGGACATAGTCCTCTAGCATCTTCTGTGGCAAAAAAATTATAGAATTTTCCTAAATCATAGTCATAGACACTATTGTTATCATAATGAGACCAAGCCCCAGTACCATTTTGTGCTGACCAGGTAGCGGCATCTTGCACATTGGGAATGGGGTCTCCATTATTGTATTTGGTAACTCTAAGATTCTGAGCCATCCAGGTTTGTGAACCAATTGTAGTGGTTACATATTGATTACCGTCCACATCTACTGCAAAATCTTGTGCATATAGCGATGATGAAAGGACGATAAGAAAACAAATAGATTGTAGAACTCTTTTCATTTTAACAGGTTTTAATTCAAAGTTATCCCACATACATAACCAACGGCATAAATGGTTCCCATAAATACATAAATACTGTTATTCATTAGTTTCCAACTAATTTCCGTAATCAAAAACCTTGCCATCACATACCCCACAAACAAAAAAACCCTCATCTACAAGCTCTCATGTAAGCTCATAAACGAGGGTTTACAAAGGCCTAAATAATGTAAGTCTAGTGAGGCAGCTTCTCCCGAATCATTCCGTAGGTCATCGTACCAAGAAAGGCGAAGAACATAGGCACCAACATCATCCAGTAGCCATCACCTACTAGGGCATACATAGGGCCGGGACACGCGCCAACCAATGCCCATCCAAGACCAAAGATGGAGCCACCTATGATGTAACGTTTTGGGGTCATGTCTTTATCAGCTACCGAAATAGGAGCCCCTTTCAAGTCTTTCAACTGGAACCGCTTGATAATCTGCAACGATATAATTCCTACAATCACCGCCAAGCCAATGATTCCAAACATATGAATAGAATCAAAATGAAACATTTCCTGAATACGAAACCAAGAAACCACTTCAGACTTTACTGCTACAAAACCGAAAAATATGCCGGGTAATAGATATTTCATGAGTATGGCCCTCTTAATTTAAAATGAGTGGAAGAATGAAGTAGGTCATCAGTAGACCCCCCGCGAAAAAGCCCATCACAGCGATAAGTGACGGAATCTGAAGGTTCGATAGGCCCGAAATAGCATGACCAGAAGTACAACCTCCACCGTATCGAGCACCGAACCCAATGAAGAAGCCACCAACCACCATAATAGCTACGCCTGCAGGTGTAGCCAAGAAACTAAGATTAAAAATCTCGCTTGGGATCAGTCCACTAAAATCTGTGATTCCCCACTCACCTAATGCCAATTTTGTTTGCTCGGAGATAGCTGTGGCGTAACCTTCTGGGGTGGTTAAGGAAGCCAAAAAACCTCCGATCACAATCCCAAGCACAAATACGAGATTCCAGCGTTGCGCTTTCCAATCGTAGGTGAAAAATGAAAATTTACCTTTGGGTAATACCGCAGCACACATATGACGATAGGCCGATGAAATACCGAATTGGCGGTTGTCCAAAAGGAGTAGTAATGGAACCATCAACCCGATAAGGGGACCCGAAACGTACCAGGGCATGGGTTGTTGTAAAAACTCTAGCATGACGTATTAATTATTTAGTTGATTTAGATTAGTTTGTAACTTTTGATGCTTGAATCAAAAATACGAAGCTTTTAACACTTTATATCAACCTTACATGGTATAACAACTGTTATTT
>CAKZLH010000236.1 GCA_937125285.1 uncultured Balneolaceae bacterium
CCCTGATCATTCAAAAGAATATCAAGTTCTAGCTCGCACAAACAATCTGTTTTATGCTCAATATGTGAAAGAACATGTTTCCCTTAGACAAAAAAAGCTGATTAAATCCCGAAGATTTAAACCAGCAAATGATTTCGTCGAAAGGATTATAAAGGTACGGCGAAGAGAGATACTAAACCAAATTTATTTTCAGTTTTTTTTCGAAAAACTCTTGGGGCTTAGTGTATTGACTATTCGGCTCGGGTTACTCGACTTTATCCTCATCGTAGTTTTGTAGTAAACGCACTCCCAAATACATTAATGGGGTATCGAATAGTGCAAAAAAGAATTTAAATAGATAGGAGTTTATAATAAGTATCACAACGGCACCTACACTATCGATCGCATCGCCTAAATTACCTGCTAAGTAAAGTATGGTAATAATTGCCGTTGAATCCACCAATTGACTCACGGTTGTGGATGCATTATTACGAAGCCAAAGATGTTTACCTTTTGTTAAACGCTTCCAAAAATGATAGAGGCGAACATCTACACTTTGAGCTATTAGATAAGCAATCATAGAAGCTATGGTGTTCCCCACCATGAATTGATACACTCCCTCAAACAGATCCAAGCCACCGCTGACTCCCGCCGAATTTGGGAGCCAATGATTAATACTCATGAGAAGCAGCATGAACACATTCATCCCGAAACCCACCCAAACCAACATTTGTGCTCGTTTACGACCAAATAATTCACTTACCAAATCTGTGGCTAAAAAAGTAAACGGATAGGCAATTACGCCGGCGGGTACGCTCATCGTATAGCTACTTCCATTTCGGACTAGTTCTGGAGTTAGTGCTAGTAGCCAAGTAGGTAATTCTAGCGTAAAAATGGTTACAAACTTTGTGGTCCCAATTACATTTCCCAACACAAGTGAGGTAAGGAAAATGCCGGAAAGAAATAAGAAAAGGGTATCTCTTTTTAGTTTGAATGAGTCCATTAATAATGTTGTTTTAGAATCGTAAGCAACGGATTACTCACCATTAACTTTTGTAGATTTTTTTGAACGAAGCCCAATATGCTACTGTTATAAGATATCTGTTAATTTAAATCTTTAGCTAAACATACAATAGGAAACTAATGATTTAAGAATAACACTATGCATAACATTACAGTTGAGTGACGATTTATGTAATGCATTGAGTGTAACGTACAGAGAGAACTATTCATTCACTATTCTATTGAATCTAAACAGACGCACACATGAGTGTAACGGAAGGCGATACATTATCTAAAAAAATTGAACTTAGTTTGCTTGCGGCAGAGCTCTATGAACAACAAGGCCGGCTTAGCATGAAGGAGCTTATTGCCAAAAGTGGATTTAATGCCGGTGAGATTTATCATTTATTTGATAATAAAAATGAGCTTTTGGCTTATGCCTATCCATCTATGGTCTTTCAATATTGGGCTATGATGGATGAAATTGAGGATTTTCAGAGACTTATCATTAGCGAGAAACTATCCAGCTTCATCTACAGCATGTTGGAAATGTTTGCGGATCATGAACATTTTGTAAAAGATACCTTTACTCATTTAGTGGCAAAAAAAGGTTTAAAATCAACATTTTCCAAGGAAGTTAGCGAAGTCTATAAAGATTTTTTAACCCGCGATGGTAACCTTTCAATCACGGCAGGATTACTAAGCAAGAGTTACTTATATGACTGGATGAGCCTTCAGTTCATAGCACTTGTAGAGTTTTGGTTGCACGATTCTTCTACGGGTAAAGAGCGCACAATCGGTTTGGTAGATAAAGCCTGCACACTTTTTGAAAGCCTATTATATAGTGAGGTGCTTGACAAAGGATTTGATTTCGGGCGCTATCTGTTTTCTACTCTAAACGAAACATTTAAAGACCAAAAAAATAAATGAGCGACTTTCCTTCATCAAAATTTGAGCGCAGCAGAATTATTGCTAAAACAGGTTTGAAAGTAGGTACCAATTATGCTCAACGCTACCTCAAGAAACGCTTAACTGGCAAGGAAGAGGATCCCAAAAGTTTTCATTCCGAAAATGCTCAAGAAGTATTCAAAGAATTTACCCGTTTACGCGGTACTGCCCTAAAAATTGCTCAGGGAATGAGTATGGACCAAGGATTTTTGCCAGAGGAATTCGCAGAAGTCATGACCCAAGCACAATACAGTGTCCCCCCTATCAACCATGCTTTGGTACGTACCATCATCAAAAAAGAATTGGGCGATTTTCCAGAGAAGATGTTCGATTACTTTGAAGCTGAAGCCTTTGCTGCAGCATCCATAGGGCAGGTTCATCGGGCTCGATTAAAAGATGGCCGGAAAGTAGCGGTAAAAATTCAATATCCGAATGTACGAGAAACCATTGATTCGGATATGGCGGTTGCAAAATCCTTAGCAAAGAGATTGATAAAAAAAGGACAAGACATCGATCCCTACTTTGAAGAAATTCGATCAACCTTACTTTTAGAAACCAACTACCTTCATGAAGGTCAGCAAATTAAGGAGTTTGGAGAGCGTTTTAGAAGTGATCGATTTGAAATACCCGAGTGGATAGAAGAATACTCGACCGAACGGGTCCTTTGTATGTCATTTATAGAAGGCCGACATCTCGGAGATTTTCTTCAAGAAAACCCCTCTCAAGAGCAGCGTAATCACTTCGGCCAACTCATATGGGAATTTTTCCACGAAGAGCTTAAGGTTGGCGGATATGTTCATGCCGACACTCATCCTGGAAATTTTCTTTTTACTCCAGACAACAAACTTGGCATTATCGATTTTGGCTGTGTGAAACTATTTCCAGATGAATTTTTCACCAACTACCTCAAACTACTACCCTGTCATTTAGCGAATGACCAACAGGCGATTCGGGATTTGTATGCCAAGTTAGAGGTGATTAATCCACATGCAAAAATTCAGAGCAAAGAAGATGAATACTACAACTTTGCCAGAAACTATGGGATAATGTTCTCTAAACCCTATCGCTACGAATACTTCGATTTCAGCAATCCCTCCTTTGATAGGGATATACGTCACTTTACCAAAGAGGCCCCTTTATCCAACGAAGTGCGTGGTTCTAAACATTTTCTCTACACCAGTAGAGTTCATACCGGCCTTTATAGCCTACTTATCAAATTGGGCGCCGTTATTTCGACCCAGCGCGCCAAGGAAATTTTGAGTGAACTATTGGATATGTCATTTGAGCCCTATCGTGAACCTGTGGAAGTAGGCTAGCTAAGAATTGAACTCAGGAGAGGGACATTTCAACCCGAAAAAAACGCACCCATCAATGCTGAAGGGTGCGCTTGGACATTTGGAAACTCTTTTGTTAGTGGTTGGTTGAAGGGTTTAGTTCTCCTACAACCGCTTCGACATCTTACTGATCAATTGAGTTTAAGTATTTGTAAAACTCACTATCGGTAGAAATGATGAGTGAGGTTTCTTTATCAATGGTGCTTGCATATGCCTCCATGCTTTTTACGAAATCATAAAGTTCTCGTGCAGAGCTGGATCGATTATAAGCACTATTATAGATGGCCGCAGCTTCGGCATCGGCCTTACCTCGAATGGTTTCGGCTTCTCTAAAGGCTTCGGATTGAATGCGGAGCAACTCACGCTCCTTCTCACCATTGATTCGAGAAGACTCCCCCTGACCTTCTGATCGGAATTTATCTGCGATACGATTTCGCTCCGAAATCATACGGTCATAAACCGTTCTTCGCACTTCTTCCACATAGTTAATTCTCTTGAATCGAAAGTCCAAAACGGCAATTCCTAAATCAGCCGCTCTCTGATTAGCTAACTCTTGAATTTGCTCTTGGATAACATCTCTACCGGTTTGAATGGTCTCCAAGGAGTCATTTACTATATCGGCAATGATGCCTTCAGAGATTGGCTCGCGATTCGTAGAACGAATAAGCTCGACCAAATCATGAGCCGCAATAGCATTTCGAGTTTCCCCATCTAGGATGTCATCTAATCGAGATTGAGCTCCACGCTCATCTCCCAAACGCTGGAAGTATTGCAGTGGATCGGTAATCTGCCATCGGGCATAGGTGTCTACAAAAATGAATTTTTTATCCTTGGTAGGAACTTGATTTCGATCACCATCCCATTCCAAATAGCGTTTTTCGAAGTAATTAGCTGTTTGGATAAATGGAATCTTGAAATTAAGACCAGGCTCGGTGATAGCCTCACCTACGGGATTACCAAACTGGGTAATGACCACTTGTTCGGTTTCATTCACTACAAAAAAACCGTCCATCACTACCAATACGGCAAAAAACGTGAGGACTGCGGTACCTATTTTTGAAAGATTTTTCATATCAGCCTCTTAGTTATTGTTTGAATTGGTGGTTGTTTTCGCAGCATCCATTTGAAGTTGCAATAATGGAATCACCGAATTACCCTCGTCGTCTGTGATGATTTTTTGTCCCATTTTAGGAATAACATCCTGCATGGTTTCTAGAAAAATTCGACGCTTGGTTACTTCAGGAGCTTTGATGTACTCTTGGTATAAATCATTAAATCGAGATACTTCCCCTTGCGCTCTATTCACACGATCCAGCGCATAACCTTCCGCTTTTTGAATGGTTTCCTCTGCCTCACCAGCCGCTCGTGGGATAACACGGTTATAATCGGCTCGGGCTTGGTTTATTAGGGTTTCTCTTTGCTGCTGCGCCTCATTAACCCCGTTAAAGGAGGGCTTAACAGGGTCTGGTGGATTAATATCCTGTAGCACCACTTGTTCTATGGTAAGACCTATTTCATACTCGTTACACAGGGCTTGAATGATAGCTTCCGCCTGTGATGCCACATCGGCTCTACCAACGGTTAGAACTTCGTTTACAGTGCGATCCCCAACAATTTGACGCATTGCAGACTCCGATATATCTCTGAGTGTTTCATCGGCATTGCGGACCTTAAACAAGTAGCTGTATGGGTCATTAATACGATACTGTACCACCCATTCTACATCGGCTAGATTAAGATCTCCGGTAAGCATTAAGGATTCTCCATCATAACCAGCTTTTCGGTAGGTAGTATTTACCCCCGCCTGTGTGGTTCGGTAGCCGAATTCCTGCTTTAACTGACGTTGTACAGGAACCAATAATAATTGCTCCATGAATGGAATTTTAAAATTAAGTCCTGGCTCAGCCTCTCTTTGATACTCTCCAAAACGAGTGATTACCCCTACTTCTTCCGGTTCAACCGTAAAGAAAGCAGAAAAGACCACCATGAGTCCAAAGAACCCAATGAGTATCCATTTTATGTTTTTGGTAATGGATTCAAACTGCGGAGGCAGATTGAATTCCACATTATTTTCTTCTGGCATATCTCTATTAAATTATATTTTTAAACAGATTAAGGTTGTGTCGTCAACTAATTGATAGTTACTGTACTTCTGTACATATCTCTTGAAATGGAGCGCTATTTCTTTTGCACTCATGTTCTGTGTATCTAAGTCTTCCAGCATTTTTGGAATGGTATCAAAGCCTAGTCGTTCTCCCTTGTCATTCACGGCTTCTGGAAGTCCATCGGAATATAACAAAAAAACATCACCGGTTTGTACACTAACCCGGGTCGATTGGTATTCAATTTGGCTTACCACACCAAGCGGATATCTTGGAGCTGGGGTTTCTATAAAACTAGCTTTACCATTGTGTACCAAGATAGGTTTACAATGACCCGCATTGGCAATCATCAATTCTTTTTTGGTCAAATTGTAGCGGGTAATGGCACAGGTGATAAATGTTCGTTTATCTGTCCGCTCGAATATGGGTCGCGCCACATCACTTAGAATCTTCTCAGGAGCATCTTCGCGAATTCGAGACAGCAAAAGACCACTGGTAAAAATTGCAGGCATAGCCGCTCTCATCGCTTTTCCAGACACATCTACTATCGCCATCATCAGCCATTCATCGGAACTTTCTTGGTCGTCGACCAGGAGGTAATCATAGAAATCTCCACCCACTTCAAACGAAGGCAAGAAGAATCCAAAAACATCTAAACCCTCTTTCTGAGGCGGTTGTAAAGGCATCAGCTGATATTGACTTTCCCGTGCAATTTCGATCTCTTTTTCTACACGTAAGTGCTGAGCGATGCGCTCTTGGTACTCGGGCACATAATCTTCTACCTGATCGATAGATTCACCATTTCGAAACATCACAAAACCTGCAATTGGGATACTCAAGATCATAATCGATTGAGCCCAAAAGGTGAGTAAGTAACTCGCATTAGACGTACCCACATAAGGCAACAAAAGAAGAACAGAGGAAAAAACCCACCAAGTAGTATTTACGGTTACCAATCCAAAACTACGATAGATGATGACCATAGAAGCACCAACACCCGCATACAACAATAAGTCGGATTGCAAACCATCTGGACTGCCAATCAACCTGCCTAGCACGGTAATTAAAAGAGTGACCAAGAGAAAAGAAATGATCCCTGATACCCAACGATTGGATATGGCCGACTGGACCAGCGAAATAATAAAGCCAATCTGTGCAAAACCAACCAACCAAGTAGTTGTCCAAAGAGAAATATTCATGCTTAGCCATTGTGGACGATTACTAGCTTCGGTAAAACCAAAAGCGCTATCAAATTGATAGAGATATTGGCCCGAAAGCTTGGCCGATAGTGCAAAAATACCCAAAATGAAAAAGCCCAATAAAAACCCATTGATGAGGGCCTGACCGATTTCTTTAACCCATATGTTCATACGCCACATCCCATCGAGCAGCTGAATTTCACCCGATTTCTGTGCTCTAGCCAACACCTCCCAATTCACATAGGCTAGGGATCCAAACAAACTCAATACTAAGGATAACAGGAGGGTATTTATAGAGATAACAAAATATCCCGTAGTGCTTAAGACCTCTGAAAAATTGCTAATAAAATAAAGCATGCGCCAACCATAGATCCCCAAGGTTAGACTTATAAACATCACAAAAGCACGATTCCACTCTATATTTCCCTTGATTACATTTCGAACTCCAAAAATGAAAACTATTAGAGCCAGCAACACGGCTGATGCATACAAAGCATAATCGAAATCGGTGAGAGTATCTTGGATTGGATTGGATAATTCAAGTGGCTCGTAGGGTCTTGAAGCATTAAAAGAGACGACCTGATAGCCGAAAGAAGTACGAACTCCCGATTCATCTACATACTCTTTCACCTCCGGCTTTAAGGTAAGGGCTAACCTGTAAGGACCCGTTTCGCCTGGGCTTATGCGCTGCCATCGTAACACAATCTCTTCTTGCCCGGTGACCGGAGGTTCTTCAACACCATAACCGAGTCGCTCCAATTCATTAGATACCTCTTCAGGCAAATCGGGCCACTCCCCAACTACGGGCTCGAAATCTTCCAAATCGTAACCCAGCATATCTACTATGAGGCCTTCCGATAAATCTTCTATGGATCCTCCGGTTAGAAAAGTAGGGTTCTCTCGAGTCGGATGTTGCTGGATTCGAATGATATTACCTTTATGATCTACCCTAACTCGCAACGATCCTAGCGGATCAAAAATCTGGGCGGCCGTGATTGGGTTTTGATTGTATGAACCTTTGGGGGCCAAAATAACATCCCAACTTTTCAGCACCCTATCTTTTTCATTTAGGGATCCAGGGCTTACAAAATCAAGAGTATCCATTTGCAATTCGGCATACTTTGTATGCTGTTGTAAAGTGGCTACGCTCGCCAATGTGTCCAATTCAACCCCTAAGCCACGAACGATCGATTGCACTTTGGTTTGAACATCTTTTCGATTCAACTCCAAAGGGGCATTTGCATAGTAATCGATTTGAGGACGAAAACTAAAAAATAGCACCGCACCCAACAATCCTAGCAAATAAATAATATGTGATGGTTTAAACTTCAATTTGGTTATACAATTGCAGTGCTATACGAATTTGACCCATAAATGTTGCCTTGTATCCCAATAAAAAAAAGGCTTAGACCTTATAGATTCAAATACTCAGAATTACATGCGTAAAGATACACAAACCGAAGCTTAAGCTATAAGAAATCTTCATAACTCCAAAGTTTAAGCCTCCTCTAGACACCGCAGAGGTTGGAAGAACTCCCTACAAGTCTCTATATTAAAGAACAATCTCTGAAACATTAATAGGTATCTGATGCATCCTTCCATCTATAAGCTCACTAAGTTACTCTTAGGATTATTCATTCTACTTGGAACGATCTATCCACAGTCTTATATATTAGCGCAAAACACAAGTTCATTAGCTTCTGAAACACCTTCAAACCAATCGTTAACTGACGCTTCACTAGCTTCAAACCGCTTACTATCCACTCCACAAAACAGTATCCACACCTTCATCCATTGGCAGCAAACAGGTCATCGCTTTCCCGATCGATTTATTCAACCTTTCAAACTCGCACAAGTTAGTGAAGAAGACAAAGTAGAACTTGCCAAACAACTCTTAAAAGTTTTAGACGCTCGAGGGTTACTGGTTGTATACGACCAAATTCCCGATGTCACCAACTATATCGACTCCTTGTCGGGTTTATCACAATACATTCTCTTTGATTCACTCCCCGAAATTTACCTGAGTCAAGTCAACGGTGAATGGGTATTCTCCGAGCAGAGCATACAACAGATTCCCAGCTTATACAGAGCTACGTTTTCAAGCACGCTTGAAGCCTTTATAGATGCCCTTCCTCCCGTTGCTGAAAGAGAATGGTTCGGGTTGAAACTATGGCAAGTCGTAGGATTATTTATTTGGCTGATCTTTGCTCTGAGCATTCGCAAATTATTTGAAAGCATACTCTTACAATACCTGGCGAATTGGGCTAAAAAAACTCGGGTTGATTGGGACGACCTAATCATAGAGAGTATCCAAAAACCCTTGGGTTTGGTGATTATGATTGGGTTCTTGCTCCTAAGCTATACCAATCTTCAATTTAGCGTAAGTGTTACGGTTGTCTTATCTAAGTTGCTGGAAATCGCACTCTCCATTTCCATTTTTTGGGTGATCTATAACCTTATTGATATTTTTGCCGAATATCTCAAAATCATTACGGGGAAAACCGAAAATACGCTGGATGATCAACTGGTTCCGTTGATTCGAAAATCACTTCGAGTATTTGTGGTAGTCCTTGGAGTGATTATCATTCTTCAGAACAATGGTTACAATGTAGCTTCACTCATTGCCGGTTTAGGTATTGGGGGTCTTGCGGTCGCTCTAGCAGCAAAAGACACCCTAGCCAATTTCTTTGGCTCACTAACCATCTTTATTGATAGACCTTTTCATATGGGAGATTGGATTAAAACAGGCGGAGTAGAGGGAACGGTTGAAGAGGTAGGCTTCCGTTCAACCCGAATCAGAACCTTCTATAATTCTCTTGTCTCTATTCCCAATTCCTCACTGGCCAATTCTGAAATCGATAACTTGGGTATGAGAAAATATCGCCGGTTGAAGACGATGCTGAACCTTACCTATGATACGAGTCCAGAACAAATGGAGGCATTCGTAGAAGGTATCAAAGCCATCGTTAAAGCGAATGAGCACTTTCGTCAAGATTATTACGAAATTCACTTTCATTCCTTTGGTGCACATTCTCTCGATGTTCTGGTCTATGTGTTTTTCTCGGTACCAGACTGGAGTTCTGAGCTGCAACAACGGCATAATTTTTTGCTGGAAATTCTGCGCCTCGCGAAAAGTTTACAGGTTCAATTTGCATTCCCAACCCAAACATTACATATAGACTCTCACCGCCAGGGAGAAGCTACACAGCCAGCAGCACTCTCAGAACCAGAGATGGTTCATCAGGTGAAATCGTACGGGCCGAATGGATCTTTAGGAAAACCCGAAGGTTTACGACTCTTCGAAGAGGGTAAAGAAATCGATTTCGGCCCTACTAAGAAAGCTTAGATTAGGATTCTTTTTCAGTGCTTGAAAAAGCCTCAAACACCATTTTTAAATCGTTGGCTACGTCTTGGCTGGTTCTACCTTCAATACGATGTCTAGGAATCATTGCTTTTATCTCACCATCCACAAAATAAGCGAAAGAAGGTGATGAAGGTGGATATTCACTAAAATATGCTCGGGCATGAGCAGTAGCTTCTTTATCCTGTCCAGCAAATACGGTGACCATATGATCAGGCTTTGCCTCGGATTGTTGTAATGCAATACCCAATCCTGGTCTCGCATTCCCTGCAGCACAGCCACATACCGAGTTAATAGCCAGAAGCATGGTGCCTTTGTACTGTTGCATTGCTCGATCTACGTCGGCTGGAGTCGTTAGTTCTTCTACTCCAAGCTGAGTGAGTTCCTCTCTCATCCAAGAGGTATCGGGTCCCATTCCAAATCCAAATTGCATACTACTTTGATTAAAGATTCCTCCCCAGGTCGAACCGGGGGAGGGATCGAGTTAACGTATAAATTATTTTGCAGCGTCGAAATTCGCTTGAACCTGTTCCCAGTTCACTACATTCCAAAAAGCTGAAATATAGTCGGGTCGTCGGTTTTGATAATGTAAATAATAAGCATGTTCCCACACATCAAGTCCTAAAATAGGGGTATGACCATCCATGATTGGACTATCTTGATTTGCAGTCGAATGAACAACTAATTTACCTTCGGTAGATACCGATAACCAAGCCCAACCAGAGCCAAAACGAGTCGCAGCAGCTTTTGCAAAAGCTTCTTTGAAGGCATCAAATCCACCTAAATCAGCATCTATAGCAGCGGCTAAACTACCTGTTGGTGAGCCTCCACCATTGGGAGATAAAATCGTCCAAAAAAGACTGTGATTTGCAAATCCGCCTCCATTGTTAATGACCGCTTGTTGCTTGTCGGCAGGTAGAGAAGAGATATTGCTAAGTACTTCCTCTATAGAAGCGTCTGCAAGGTTAGTACCTTCAAGTGCAGCATTTACATTATTGGTATATCCTTGATGATGTTTGCTATGATGTATTTCCATGGTACGAGCATCAAAATGTGGTTCTAATGCGTCGTAAGCATAAGGAAGTTCGGGTAGTGTGTACGCCATTTTCCTGTTGGTTATGATTAAAAATTAATTTCAAAGTATTTGAATAATGATAAACATTACTCGAAGACCATTATCAAATAGTACATGCTTAAAAATAAGCATTTGTAGCAAAAAAATCGTTCCTGATCCTAACCAGTTTAAACGAAGTGAATGGCCATAGGAAGGCCTTTAGAGTCTTTTGGCGGTTCATTTGGAATAGTCCTTAGTCCCTTCGCCACCGATTGATTCGCATAGTATGCGAGCACCATAGCATCTACAATATCATCTTCACCAACATCCGCTCTGCGATACTCTTCTTTAATGACTCTGAAAAACTCACCCGCCCACTCATTTTCCTGAATTAGTAACTCGAGCCGGTGACGTATCCCCTTCTTTAGATTTTTCTTCTGAAAAATCATCCCATCATTTAGGTTTTGAAAGAGCCATTCAGGATGACTTTCCAATACTTTTTCACCCCAACCTTCATGTTTCTGCAAAAGCTCATCGAGCATTTTGATTTTAGGGGTAATATTCCAAGACTGAAGCGTTAGTTTCTTTTCGGTGTATTCAAAACTCGTCAAATTGGCCTCGGCATAGGTTGGAGCATATAAGGCTGGCCGAATAGGCGGACTGAATACACTGGATGAATATTCAGAACCCAAGACTTTACGTAATTCCAAGTCGCATGTACGGGTATACTCATCTTCTTGCAAACCGATGGGCATATCCACGAAAATCCGATCATAGTCTCCTAAAACCGATTCTAATTCTTCTTGATCGCTAAGTACTTCATAATGCTCCTGACCTTCATCGAAACTAATGAGTATCCAACCCAATTTGCAACCGTCGATTCCAGCCGTGCGCATGATATACCTACTCTTGTATTCGTTTCAATTTGATATGTAATTCATCGAGCTGTTTGGTCTCTACCGCGGCAGGTGCATCGTCCATCATACTCTGCGCTCGTTGATTTTTAGGAAATGCAATGACATCTCTTAAGCTACGCGCTTTACTTAGTATCATAATAAGCCGGTCTAGACCTAGTGCGATACCTCCATGTGGTGGAGCACCATAACGGAAAGCTTGTAGTAAGAAACCAAATTTTTCCTCGGCCTCCTCTGCATCAATACCTAAAAGCTTGAACATAGCTTGTTGCACTTTTGAGTTATGAATACGAATAGATCCACCCCCAATTTCACTACCGTTTAATACCAAATCATAGGCTCTTGCACGTACTGCGGCTGGTTGCTGCTCCATCAAATCCATATCCTCTGTTTTTGGAGATGTAAAAGGATGGTGCATCGCATGATATCGTTGAGTTTCTGCATCCCATTCCAGTAGTGGAAAATCGGTGACCCATAATGGAGCATAACGGTCTTCATCAATAAAATTGAATTCCTGGCCAACCATTAATCGTAATTGACCCAACTGTTCAAGCACCTGAGGTTTTGGCCCTGCCAACAAAAAGACCAAGTCTCCTGTTTGTGCGCCCGATGCTTCCACCATCTGCGCTACAATATCCTCAGTTAAAAACTTAGCCACACTACATAATGGGCCATCTTCCTGCATTTTGATATAAATAAGACCACCCGCACCGGTTTCTTTTTTAACTCTTTCGGTCCAGCGATCAATAGCGCCTCTACCCATCTCACCCTGACCTGGAATCGTAAAACCTACCACACCTCCACCTTTAGCCACCGTATCGGAAAACACCTTAAATTCAGCCTTTGCAACAATTTCAGAAAAATCTACAAACTTGCAACCGAATCGTAGGTCTGGTTTATCTGACCCATACGAGTTCATTGCCTCGTCATAACTCATTCTCGGGAAAGATTTGGGTAGTTCAACGCCAATGGTTTGGTTAAAAATAGCACGCAACAATTCTTCGTGAATACTATAGATATCTTCCTCATTCACAAAAGACATCTCAACATCGATTTGAGTAAACTCTGGCTGTCGATCAGCTCTCAAATCCTCATCCCTGAAACACTTGGTAATCTGAAAATATCGATCAAATCCAGAGGTCATCAACAACTGCTTGTAGGTTTGAGGACTCTGTGGCAATGCAAAAAACTTGCCCGGATTAACCCGGCTTGGCACCAAATAGTCTCTTGCTCCCTCCGGCGTACTTTTCATTAAAACGGGTGTTTCAACCTCTACAAATTGCTGATCATGGTAGAAATTCCGGATAATCTGATAGGTTTTGGAACGTAAAAAAAGCTTCTCCTGAACTTCAGGTCTTCTTAAATCTAAGTAGCGATACTTCAAACGAACTTCTTCGTTGGTACTGATACCATCTTTTATTTCAAAAGGAGGCGTATCGGCTTCAGAATAGATACTCAGCTCACTTACCTCTATTTCGATTGCACCCGTGACCAATTTAGGGTTCACATTTTCTTCCCCTCGCGCAATCACCTTACCTTTAATACCGATGACATATTCGGCTCTCAGCTGCTCCGCTCTGGCGTGTAGATCGACATCTGTTTCTGTAAACACGATTTGAGTAACCCCGTATCGATCTCTTAAATCAATAAAAATCAATCCCCCCAAATCACGACGAGGACCTACCCAGCCATTTAAGGTGACCTGCTCTCCGATATGAGCTTCATTTAACTCTCCACAGGTATGACTGCGTTGTAATGTTTTCATAAATCCTTATAACTAACAATAATTGAGTGATCGCACCATGACTATATCATGGTAACTTACATGAGAACACCAAATTACGCATAATGAGAACGAATATCCCATAAGAAGTTAAAATTGGTGTGTTGGACCTAGAGAATCACAAGTCATTAGCTTTTTTAAACAGTATAAACAACTATTTAGCCATCTATTTTTGAGAAAAGAGTTTTTTAGTTATTTTAGTGCTTCAATTTATCCTGTAAATATTAGAGACTTCTGTTCTTTTCGGATTGAAGTCTCCCATCCATAGTGCCTGGGGAGGTCTCCATGGAATCCATCAAAACAATCGT
>CAKZLH010000237.1 GCA_937125285.1 uncultured Balneolaceae bacterium
CAAAGACTCCCGGGTGCTCAACAGGCGGAATGGAAGCAAATAGATGCCGCTACACCTAGAACCTGGGAAAAATGGGTGTACAGAAAAAAAGGACGAGTGGGAGGCATCCCTCAGTCCATGAAGCGTGCTCTATGGGATTGGACACCATCGGTGTCCCCAGAGAAGGGGCTCTATTTAGTTGGCGATACGACCTATCCCGGGCAAGGAATTCCAGGCGTAACTTTAAGCGGTATTAACGTATATTACCGTGTACTCAAAGACTTTAAATAAAGAGATTCTATTTTGGATCAGTTTCAACCAAATACCCGTTTTTCGATATTTCCCCCCGCAATTAAGTATTTATTGATTGCCAACGCCATTGTGTTCTTGGTGACCAAAAGTATTTTTACCGGGGCTTGGACCCCCATAGGCTCGGTGGTAGCTACGCATTTTGCCCTTTGGTCGTTTGGCAATGGGTTTATGCCTTGGCAGTTACTTAGCTACATGTTTTTACATGCCGATATGGGGCATTTGTTTTTTAATCTGTTAGCCCTATGGATTTTTGGTCAGTCTATTGAGCATCTCTGGGGTACTCGCAGGTTCATTACTTACTATCTTTTAACCGGTGTGGGTGCTGCCATTATTCACATGCTTATGAGTGGTTTTTTTACCTATACCATTGGAGCGTCTGGCGCTGTGTTTGGTATCTTGTTAGCCTTCGGGATGATGTTTCCGAATCAGTACATCATCTTGCTATTCCCTCCAATTCCTATAAAAGCCAAGTACTTTGTGGGAATTTATGGGGCAGTAGAATTGTTTTCAGGGTTAACCCGTCCCGACAGCGGAGTAGCTCATTTTGCTCATCTAGGTGGATTGGTCATAGGATTTATACTTATTAAATATTGGCGCATCAAACGCCCAGCACTCTAATAATGGCATACGATTCATTTGGTTCATCTGTAAAGAGAGGTTTTTTTGCAATGCCTCCGGCTATACGGGCAATAATTGGCATTAATGCGGCTGTTTTTCTTGCTCAAATAGTTTTTTCGGTTGTAGGTGTCTCACTGGTTCAATGGTTTGCGTTTATCCCAGAACCTACCACCTTACTTACGCAGCCATGGCGCTTGATAACTTACATGTTCACGCACTCGCTGTTCAACCCATTTCATTTCATTTTTAATATGTTATGGCTATGGTGGATGGGGCGACCGGTGGAAGAGACCATTGGCTCGCATAGTTTTCTGACTGTTTACTTTGGCGCTGGTTTGGTGGGGGCACTATTAGATGTAATTGTGAGTACATTCGGAGTTGCTAACCCAGTGATTGGTGCTTCTGGCGCTGTTTATGGGGTGATGGTTGCCTTTGCCATGTTATATCCCAGAACACCTATTATGTTGTTACTGCTGCCTCCTCTAGAAGCTCGGTACGTGGTAACGGGTATCATCGCTTTGGATGTTTTGCTGTTAAATTCGGGAGGAAACGTAGCCAGATTTGTGCATTTAGGAGGAGCTTTAGGGGGGTACTTACTCATGAAAATGCGAGCTAATGGCAATGATCTTAGCTTACTTCCCCGTTATTTCGAGTACATCTATACTACCTATCTTTCTAAACTCATTCGACCATTTTTGAATATGTTTGCCGGCAATGGTTCAACCAAAAGTACAAACTCGTCAACCATGTATTCATGGACGGGTGCTAAGAATCGTTCTTCAAACGCTCGCGCCCGCTCCAGTAGTGTGAGTGATGCTGAGATATTAGAAGAAGTGGAACAAAGCGAGTTGGATGCGATTTTAGATAAGATTTCTAAGAGCGGCTACAACGCATTAACGAAAGAAGAAAAAAAGACCTTATTTGAATTAAGCAAGCGAAAGGATACCTGATATGCAACGGATTAAACGAAGAGAGTCCATACAAGTGATGGTTGGTGATGTACCTGTTGGTGGGAATGCCCCTATTGTGGTACAATCTATGACCAACACAGATACCGCAGATATAGAGGCTACTATAGAACAGGTTGATCAGCTCCACTTGGCAGGTTCAGAGCTTGTGCGTTTGACCGTAAATAACGAGCAAGCTGCTCAGGCGGTGCCTTATATTAAGGAGGGCTTGTTGAATAGGGGTGTGACCGTTCCGCTGATAGGGGATTTTCATTATAATGGCCATGTGTTGTTAACGAAGTATCCAGAGATGGCCCAGGCATTATCCAAGTATAGAATCAATCCTGGAAACACAGGAACCAAAACCAGGGATCAGAATTTTGCCACCATTGTAGAGCAGGCCATCAAACACGATAAACCAGTGAGAATTGGAGTGAATTGGGGGTCATTGGACCAGCAGCTACTGGCTCAGAAAATGGATGAAAATAATCATTTATCCGCGCCAAAATCGGCTAAGGAAGTGATGTTTCAAACCATGGTTGAGAGTGCGGTTCGGTCTTCTAAATTAGCTGAAGATGTTGGATTGGCCTCCGATAAAATAATTATTTCCTGCAAAATGTCCGGAGTTCAGGATGTTATTGAGGTGTATTCTAGGCTAGCTAAGGAAGTGCCTTATGCCTTGCACGTAGGGCTTACAGAAGCGGGAATGGGCATGAAGGGAATGGTGGCTAGTTCTGCGGCCTTGTCGGTAATATTGCAACAGGGGATAGGTGATACCATACGCGTTTCGTTAACACCTGCACCAGGGGCGGATAGAAGTCTTGAGGTTAATGTTGCGCAACAGATTCTTCAATCCTTGCACATAAGAAGTTTTACCCCGCAAGTAACCGCTTGTCCAGGCTGTGGCAGAACAAAAAGCACGTACTTTCAAGAACTAGCAGAAGAGATTCAGGAGTATATTAAAGAGTCGATGCCGATTTGGAAAGAGGTCTATCCAGGAGTAGAAGAAATGGAAGTGGCAGTTATGGGATGTGTGGTAAATGGGCCAGGAGAGTCCAAGGCAGCCAATATTGGAATTTCACTACCGGGAACATTTGAAGAACCAAAGGCTCCCGTTTATATGGATGGGGAGCACTATACCACACTAAAGGGAGACCACATCGGTGATGAATTTCGCGCGATTCTCAACGACTATATCGTTCGAAATTACGGTAGCTAAACCTTTAGCGTAATATAACTCCTAAAACCTTCCTCGGAACTCGCTGTCATGTAAGCCCTTACATGAATTCGCTTATACTTAATGCTGAGTACGGTAGAAAAGCGGTTTTTTTATTAAAAAACCTTCTCTTTTTGCTTGAAAAATGTAAGCGCTTTCACTATTATTATATCTGATTACCAAATAATAGCTACAAGTGCATACGAACAGAGTTGTTTTAATAGGGATATTCTCTTTGCTTACAGTACTGTCTTGTTCCGTTAATGACAAGTCATCGAGCGATCCGATTTTGGCGCAAATCAATGATTATGCGGTATCTGAATCGCACTTGGAAACCAGTTTTCGTGAATTATACTATCGCACCGGTCAGTCGCTTCGACCCGATGCAGCTACCAAAAAATCAATACTCGACTCCGAGTTTAATACCTATGTCTTAGCGGTGCATGCTCAGGACATTGGGTTGGATCGTGAAGCGGATTTCGAGCATCTTTATGCGCAAATACAAGGAAGAGTTTGGACGGAAGAATTTAAATTACAGCTATTGTACCCTGAAATAGTAGTTACCGAATCGAATCTCCGGGACTATTTTGTTCGTTTTAACACCAAAGTTAGGGCAGCGCATCTGTATGCTTCAACCCGAGAAGATAGTGAGCGGCTGTTGGCACGGCTGCAAAGTGGGGAGTCCTTTGAGGATTTAGCCCAGGAGGTGTTCATCAACGAATACATGCGAGAACATGGGGGAGATGTTGGCTTTTTTACTACCGATGAAATGGATGTAGCTTTTGAGGAAGCCGCTTTTACCCACACGCCTGGAGAGATCGTCGGTCCGGTGGCCACGGCTCAAGGCTATAGTATTATAAAAGTTACGGATCGTATTCAGAATCCTATTCTTACCGAAGCCGATTTTCAACGGCAAAAGCCAGAGTTGGAGCAGTATGCACGTAAAAAGTTGCAGCAGCTAGCAGAGCGTACTCACATGGATCGTTTTTTGCAATCCATTGTTCTGAATGAAGAAGTATCGGCGCGTATTCTAGAGCATGTGAAAAGTACTACTTCCATGGAACAAGTAGGCGTCAATGATCTAGAACTCGGCTTGAAGGTTGACGAGGTGGTTTTAGAGCATCAATTTGGCGCCTTTAGTGTTGGAAATCTAGAGGAAGAATGGGCGAGAACTCCGGCAACGTTTATCCTTCAAATGCAGAATTTAGAGGATGTGGAGGCGGTTCTTTCGGGTATGGCCTATCGTTCGTACATGATTGAGCAAGTCAAGGATAAAGGGATTCATACTCAAGAGGCCATACAGGCATCGGTTCAAGAGACCTACCTTAACGCCTTGGCAAGAGAGGTTGAAAATCGTATTAAGCAGTCCATTGAAGTGACTCCGGCCGAAATGTTCTCGATGTATTCGAATAATCGCGATCGATTTGTGCGAGATAAACAAGTGCAGCTTCAACGAATCGTTCTCAGTTCGGAGGAAAATGCCCGTAAGGTATATGCCTTGGCTAAGTCTGGGAAGGATTTTGGTGAATTGGTTAAAAGTTATACCGAATCCAATCAAGATTTAATGGTTAATGGTATTCAAGAAACCGAGAGTTGGTCTCGCTTAGGTCACCTCGGTAAACAGTTGCAGAGTGTAGAAGAAGGTTTAGTACTGGAACCTATTGAGTACCAAACCAATGAATATCATTTGTATAAGTGTATCCGAATCGATGAAGCCGTTGCGCTGAGCTTCGAGGAAGCTGAGGAGCAAATTCGTGCAGTTATCATTGAACAAAAATTCAGAACTGAGCGATCTAATGTGATTGCACAGGTTAAAAATAAACATAACGCCTATATGGATATAGGACGTTTGGAAGAATTAAATATAGAAATCTAATCACATGCCTATTTTGAACACATCCTTTTTCCAAAAGGCCTTTCTTTTTGTGGCGATCCTACTGGGTACTGCAAGCAGTCTTTGGGCACAATCGGGTAAAATTACGGGGACCTTACTGGATGCCGACACCAAAGAACCACTTATTGGTGCTACGGTGGGTATTCAAGGAACAACGAAAGGTGCTATTACCGATATAGATGGTAATTACCTCATGTTGAATGTGGCTCCGGGTACCTACATACTCGAGGCCAGATATATTGGTTATGCAACGGTGGTGGTTCAGGATGTGATTGTTCGAACCGATTTAACCACTACGCAGAATTTCGAACTTAGTTTGGAATCCTTCGAAGGTGAAGAGGTGGTGGTCGTAGCGGAACGACAGGTCGTGATTAAAGATATCACCAGTTCAGAAGCCAGGGTAAGCAGTGATGAGATTGCAAAGCTACCTGTTCAGGAAATTACCGATGTGATTCAGCTGCAGGCTGGGGTTAACGTGGGTAATGATGGGGGAATCCACATCCGCGGGGGTAGAACGACCGAGGTATCGTATGTGGTAGATGGAATTCGTGTAACCGATGACTATGATGGAAGTAATGGTGTACGCCTAGAGAATGAATCTATTCAGGAATTACAAGTAATTTCAGGTTCTTTTAATGCCGAGCATGGTCAGGCCTTGTCGGGGGTTGTTAATGTGGTAACCAAAGCGGGGGGTAATAATTTTGAGGCTTCCTTCAGAGGGTGGGGAGGCGGCTATTTGGCCACCAACCAGAGTGAACTCTATGACGGGATTGGCACCGATGTGGGTAGTTTCAACCCGACCCGAATGTACAATTATACCGCTTCGGTTTCGGGCCCTATTATTAAAGACAAACTCACCTTTTTTGCAACGGCTCGTTCGTTTCAAAATGAAGGTTGGCTTACCGGCCGTAATGCGTATTCTCCACATGGAAAATATGTCGATAGAGTACCTTTAGGTACAGATTTAACCACTTACCGAACCCTTTATGGTGAAACAGTAGATCTTAGCTTACCCTATTACACCGCTGATACCGTTTTGGTTCAGGGAGAGCAATTTTTGGAAATTAGAGACGATGGAACTCGTGATAGTAGCTTGGTGAATATGAACCGATTCGAAACACAGAGTTTTCAGGGTAACCTAGAATTTAAACCTCTAACGTGGTTAAAATTCAATTTGATTGGGTCCTACGCTCAAGAAGAAGGGGGTGGATTTAGTTTTGCTGATCGATTTGTACCCAATGGTATGAACAGTACCTATCGAAATAATTATTCCTTGAATTTTAAGACCACAATAACTCCAACGGCCAATACATTTATAACGATTAACTTGGCTAATAGATATAATGAGTACAATTCCTACTTATATGAGGATCCTTGGGACCCTAGGTATTTTAATTACGAAAATCTTTCGAACCCATTGTTTGGGACTTCTAATGTGCTTTTTGGAAATCAGATTACCAGTGCCGGGCAGTTCAATACCTATGGTACCAACAACTCTCGCTTCAATCGTTTCACGGATTCTTATATAGCCAAAGCGGAGATTTCTTCACAGATAAATGAGCACCATTTTATAAAAGCTGGTATCAATGCACAGTTTGATGAAATCTTTTTCGAGAGCATTGGATTAGCACCATTATCTCAAGAAGGAGTGAGCATTCCAGAAGGAACTCCTCAGGATTTGATTGATCAGGGACTCATTGAATTGGGCTACCCTGAGATTAATTCTCCCGGTTTCCAGCGGTATACGGAGAAACCTCGAAATTACAGTGCTTACATTCAGGACAAAATTGAGTATGACAATCTCATTATCAATGTGGGCGTTCGTTTCGATTATTTCGATCCAAATACCGATGTTCCTGCCGATCCAGAAGATCCCGACATTAATTTACCTACCAAATCCGAAAATCTTTATGTAGATACCAATGGGAATGGTCAGCAAGATGATGGTGAGCGTAGTTTGACCGTTGAGGATCGTCAGGCGTACTGGTGGAAGGCGGCAGCACCTAAATATCAGATTAGCCCAAGAATTGGTGTGGCGTATCCTATTAATGATGGAGGGGTTATTTACTTCTCTTATGGTTATTTCTTTCAGATGCCTTCCTATGATCGTCTCTACACCAATTCACAAATTTTACTCTCTCAAACAGGAGGTGACCAAGGTTTGTTTGGGAACCCTGATTTAGAGGCTGAAAAATCTATTCAGTATGAATTGGGTTTGAAACAAGAAATTTTTGAGGGTACGGCTATTGAATTAACAGGATATTATAAAGATACTCGCGATTACGTATCCTCTCGGCCTCAGATTACGGGAGCCCCATCGATTACGTATGGAATCTATTATAATAGAGACTTTTCAAAATCACTTGGAACCACCTTTGCCTTTAATCAATATGTAAATCAGCGTTTTAATTTTGGTTTGGACTATACTTTTAGTGTGGTAGAAGGAAGTAATAGTGATCCTGCTTCGGAGTATTTTGCCATTTTAGCTCAGGGAAGTCAAATAGATTCTACCAATCAATCCAATACCTTGACCAAGATTGTTCAGCCACTAAACTGGGATCGTACGCATATTATCAATGGATCCATGTTTTTTACTGGAGATACCTGGGGAACTAATCTTTTAGCACGGTTTGCTTCCGGAACCCCCTACACTCCAGATCGCAATATCCCGGGCGTATTGGTGGGAGAGGTAGCTTCAACCCGAGATTTACGGAATACGGCGCGACTTCCCAATCGTTTTACTCTCGACATCAATGCCTACAAGAATGTTACACTTGCTGGCGATGCTCAGTTACAGGTTTTCCTAAACATTTACAATCTATTAGATGCCAAAATTGTGAATGGGGTGTATGGAGATTCAGGTCTACCTACTCGACCGCTACCGGCGAGAGTCATCCCTGGAGCCCATCCGGATTACTATAACAATCCAACATTTTACGCGGAACCTAGACGGGTTCAACTCGGAATACAATTTTCATTTTAAGCATGCGAACGTACACTATGTCTTTTAAACCAATCTATTTCATCCTAGCAATGTTTCTTGTGGGGGGGCTAAGTCTTCCTGCACATGCACAGGATACGGACTACGAACCGAGTGAAGAACGTTCGGATTTTAACAATCGTAAAATTTCCATCATGGATGGGAACCGGTTGCGGGCTACTTATCACAATAATGGGCACGCTGGGCGTCGAAATTCAGGAGCTTTAAATGAGTTGTTGTTTGAGTTTCCAAGAAATACCAATCGTGAGTATATGTATTTCATGAGCGTGATGTTTGGTACCGAAGTGCCCAATAACGGTACGCCAGAAGACGATGTGTTTCCTTTGGTGAATACCGCATCCTATAAAACTTCTCGTGATGGCCGAACCAACTGGTCGCTGAATCCTATAGATGGATATTCGCGCGATGATTCGGATGAAATGGCGCGTAGTGACCGTGGCCCTGAATCCCCACTCGGTAATACCTGGCCCAATAGCTGGCCCGATAAATTCAATGATGGGGGAGATGGTTGGGCGAATTCCTGGAATGGTTATTTCGGGCGTGATCAGTTTAATGCCGATGTTGAGTTTTATTATAAAGCAGGTGACGATACCTATACACGGTATACCAGCTCTCGTTTTCAACCCGATGAAACCGATCCTACTCGCGGTGGCTTAGGGCTTATCTTAGAAACCAGAATTTTAGCTTGGTCACAGACGCTGGTAAATGCCACGCATTTTAATCTGTTTGAATTGAAGAATGATGCCAGTTACGATTATCCTAGAATGGCTTTTGGTCTTTGGATAGCCGATTTCGTGGCGGGTGGTGGACCTACCGATACCCCTTTGTTTGATAATATACGAGCGATTGCGTACCTCACCGACACCGATCGATTAAGTGGGGGTAATGTGTTTGATGGTGGACTGATTGGTGAAATGGGACTCAAATTTATTGAAACCCCAGGTAATGCTTTGGATGGGATAGATAACGATGGAGATAGTGATGCTTATAACACGGCTAGTGATATCTACGATCCCGATAATGTGGACCTTTATAGCCGCTTAATATCGGCTAATGGAGGATTTTATTCGAATATGAGTACCGTGCGAGACACCTTGATTCGCGTGTTTAATGCGGGTGATTTTACCGAACGTTTGGTTCGTATTGGAGACCCTATTGTACTTATTCAGGAGGACCATAGCCGGGTAATTCATACCTATGATGGGACTCCATTTGTGTCTCAGGGTAAAACCTATGATTTTGGTGGCGCGGCCTTTTTAGTTCAAGAGGATTTACTTCCAGAAACCGATGAAGATTTTGGTATTCATATCGATGGTTTGGATAATGATTTTGATGGATTGATTGACGAAAACCAGCCAAATCACTTGACCAAAAGCACCTATGTGCCTTCGCTGGATCAGTTTCAAACCCGGCCGGTACGTTTTATCAATTATCTGGCTTTTGAAGTAGGGGATACCTTGCAGAGAGGGTTGATCGTACCCAACCAGGTGATTCGTGAGCGAATGGCCAACGATGCGGCATTTGCGAGTTTGGTGAATGACGATTACGAAGGTCGTTTGCAAAACTTCCACACCAGTGCGCCTATGATGGATGAGGGTAGGGAAGACTTTTTTGACAACGACGACGACTGGAACATTTTGATTGATGATGTGGGAATTCAGGGTGATCCAAACTCCATGAGTCTTGGTCAGGGAGATGGCTTCCCAACCTCCGGTGCGGGTACCGTGTTCCCTGGTGAGTCGGGGATTGATAAAACCGATGTGAGCGAGACGGATCTTATTGGGGTTTCAAGAGTGCGAATATTTGATGCGGGGGCTCTTCAGGTGACTCAGGATGCCGATATTTGGCTACGTTATTTGATTCCAGGTGAATTTGTTGAAACGCAGGGTACGGATTCGGATATCTTCGTGTCTTCAGGATTATTTCCCTTAGCCAAAGGTACCTCTGAACGATTTGCGGTAGCTATTACGGCCGCCCAGGAAAATCAGCAAAATGCACTATTCGATCGTCAGAGAGTGAACCAACGACTTGCGGATGCGACTAAAGCGTATGAAGCAGATTACCAGTTTGCCGTCGCACCTGACCCACCAATTATTACCTCGGTGCCTGGCAATGGCAAAGTTACTTTGTACTGGGATACCAACTCTGAAAATTCCTTCGACCGCTATATGAATCTTCAGACCGGTAACGGTTACGATTTCGAAGGTTATAAAGTATACCGAACAACCGATGTATCTTTTGAAGAAATCCGAAGTATCACCGATGGTAAAGGAGGCAAGACCTTCCTTCAACCTGTGGCCATTTATGACATTCAAAATGGCGTTTCAGGCTTTCATCCGGTAGCCGAGAACGGGCTTCAGTTTGATATGGGTAGTGATGCGGGTATTCGTCGCATTTACGAGGATACCACCGTTATTAATGGTCGAAAATATTATTACGCGGTAACAGCTTTTGACCGTGGTTTTGAGGCCGCAGGAATCAGTCCTTCGGAATCTCCGGTTCAAATCTCTTTAAACCCAGATGGGACCGTTGATTTTGGTCAGAATGTATTAGAGGTGCGCGCTTCCCGTGAACAAGCTGGGTACATTAGTCCAACCAGCCCTCAAGCGGCTATTTTTAAAGGAGCTCCTGGGGGCACAGTGGAAGTAGAAATTGTGGATCCAACGACCTTGAAACCAGATAATCTTTACGAAGTGGTTTTTGAGGATACCCTTATCAGTGGTGGAGCCAATCCGGATACGCTTAAAACCAAAAACTTTACCCTTCGTAATGTCACTACAGGAGTGCCAGACACCTTACTTTCTCGATACGACAGTTTTAATGGGGAGGGTAATCCGGTTACTGAAGGATTTACTGTGCGTGTAACCAACATAGAATCTTTCGGGTTGAATGAAGCTCGCTCAGGCTGGTTTTCTGGTGATCCTGAAGCTATGGATATTCATGGATATTCATTTGTGACGCAAGCGGCGCCTAAAGTGGGTGATTATGAATTAATCATGGGCGATGCAGTGGGTTTTGGACAATCCACAGAAAAAGAGATTGAAGTGGCCACCAATATTTTCCAGGTGATTCCATCGATTCCTACCAACTTCAAAATAATGAATACCTATACCGGCGAAGAGGCTAAATATGCCTTTGCCGACCTCAATGTGAGTACATCCTTCCAGCAGCGTTGTAATCCTACCATCATTGTGCCTGGAAATTACACCCCACCAAATCCTGGTGAGTTATCTGCCGTAGCAGGTTTCAGTGGTCGATGTTCGGACGTTATATTTTTAATTGAAGAGTTCAGAGGAGTAGAGGATACACTAACCTACAAAATCGAAATGGCACCTTTGCTGATCGATGGGAACTTAGAAACCAGAAACCCTGTGGCCGGTGACACCTTAAAACTGTTCACGACCAAACCTTTTTCTGCAAACGATGCTTTCCGATTCCGTTTCGATAGTGAAAATATTCCTCGTATCGATACCGATTCAGCAGCATCCGCTCTTGATGATATACTGGTTATTCCCAACCCATACAAAGTGGCGAATATCTATGAGCCAAGCGTAACCAATACCAATTTTCAACATAATCGAGAATTGCATTTTACGGGTATGCCAGCCCCTTCGACCTTGAGAATCTTTACCGTATCTGGGGTATTACTTCGAGAGATATCGATAACAGAAACCGATCTTACGAGTGCTTATGGTGGTTCCTATGTTTGGAATATGCTGACCAAAGACAATTTAGAAATCTCCTACGGTATTTACCTCTACCACGTAGAAGCCCCTGGCGTTGGAGAGAAAGTGGGTAAATTTGCGGTGATTAAATAATGAAAAAAATGACATTACATACCTTTTCAAAACAAGGGTTCTGGACGATGATCTTACTCATGGTTCCTGTTTTGGCCCATGCACAATTATCTAAGGTAGGAACCTCTGCCGCAGAATTTTTACGAATTCCTGTAGGGGCAAGGGCTGCTTCAATGGCTGCCTATACGGCCAATATGAATGATGCCTCATCTATGATTTTGAACCCATCGGGATTATCTGCTCTTGCTAATTCGGAGGTTCTGGTCGAAATTACACCTTGGTACTTGGATATGACGCATAGTTTCTTTGGGGCGGCTATGCCAACAGGTAAAGGGGTAGTTGGTGTGCACGTATTATCCTTGAATTATGGTGAGTTTGAAGAGACCACAGCAGAGGCTCAGGGTTTAACGGGCCGAACTTTTAGCGCGTATTCTGTATCCTTTGGGGTGAGCTATGCTCGACAATTATTACCTCAGTTTAGCATTGGTGGTACCGCAAAAGTGGTACATGAGCAAATTGCAAAAAGTTCGGCATCTGCACTCGCATTTGACATAGGTACGGTATATCAAACCCCATTTGATGATATCCGGTTTGGAGTGAGTGTTACTAATTTTGGCTCTAAGTTACAGATGAATGGTAATGATCTTATCATCAGTTCTGATCCAGACGAATCTCAGTCGGGTAACTATGAGCCGGATGCAATATTGGCAACTCAGAAGTTTGATTTGCCCTTGATGCTGAAGGTTGGATTAAGTTGGGACGCGGTAGAGCAAGACAATATGCGTCTTACTCTATCAGTAGATGGGAATAATCCAACCAACAATACACAGAGCGTGAGTATTGGGGGAGAGCTCGCATTGGCTAACGAACAAGTAATGTTACGTGCTGGCTTACCCTATCTTGGACAAGAAGATAAAATTGAAACCTTCAGTTCGGGTATTGGAGTGCGTTATCGCACTTCCAACGGAGTCGGACTTGGTTTTAATTACAGTTACCACGGATATGACTATTTGGGAGACGTGAATAAATTAAGCGTACAGATTTTCTTTTAACCTAAACAAAAACAAAAATAAGGAGTCAAAATGACCCATATTTACAACAATATACTCCAGTGGAGTATACGAGGCATGCTTAGTGTCTTTGTAATCATGAGCATTGGTTTGTTCACGAGTACAGATGCACAAGCGCAAGACCCTGTTTGGACCGTAAATGCTCCTGAGAGCGACTGGTTCGGTACAGGGAATACTGAGCGTGGTATGACCTACAATCCAGCTACTGGGCACATCATTGTAGCCAGTCGTCAGGGTGGGGTTAAGCCAGCCGTTATCGATGCCGCTACCGGTACTTATCTAAAAGATTTAGATAATACAGGTATTGCTGGTGGAACCTTTTCGTTCAATCAGATTAGAGCTACCGAAGACGGTCAAATATTTACTGCGAATTTAACCACTGCTTCTGCAGGTTCTGCAATCAAAATCTACCGTTGGGCCGATGAAGACAGTGCGCCTACCATGATTTATGATGCAACCTATGCAGCAGACATTCGATTCGGTGATTCTTTCGGTGCCTATGGCACGGGTAATGATATCACTTTATTGTTGAGTGGTAGCAATCCTGGAGTAATCTTGAAATTCGCTTGGGATGGAACAACTCTAACCTTAGCAGATGAGTGGACCGTAGATCAAAATGATGGTCGTGGTGGTTTTTCTCATCACATGATGGAAGTTTCTGAGGAAGGAGATATGGGCGTTATGATTACAGGTTCTGGAATCAGTCCTAGCGTAATCAGTCTAACGGATGGTTCCGATGTAATACCAGCTTTAAGTAGTGATGAAGTATCTTCAGGTACCTTCAACTCAGTTATGTACGCTGATTTCGCTGATTTCGGTATGCAAACAATTATTGTAACGGGTCCGGCTTCATCTGATAAGAAGTTCTATGTTTTCGTACCTAGTGCTCTTGCGCCAGATGTACTGGTAAAAGTGGGTGAAATGGGGCCATTTGACGCAAATGCAAATGGTAATAATACCGGTGGCGTTGTTATTGATGATGAAAATGCCATGATTTATATCATGAACACTAATAATGTGTTGTCTGCCTATGATGTGTATGATTTCATCGATTATCCTACTCCAGCCAACTTGATTTTCTCTGAGTACATTGAAGGTTCTTCCAACAACAAAGCTTTAGAGATTACCAACTTAGGTGATACGGAAGTAGACTTGAGCTACTA
>CAKZLH010000238.1 GCA_937125285.1 uncultured Balneolaceae bacterium
AAAGATCCTTTTAAGCGTAAACAGCTAAGAGAAGGTTTGCAGCAGCTTTCCGAAGAAGGGGTGGTTCATGTTTTTGAGGTACCCAATGGCGTAGGTAATGAACTCTTGTTAGGTACGGTTGGGGTGTTACAGTTCGAGGTCGTAGAGCATCGAATGAACCAAGAATACAATGTAGAATTGGTGAAAACACCCGTGGCATACCATTGCGCGCGCTGGTTACCCAATGACCGTCCCGATATTATATCCAAACTAGAATCCGCATACTCCACCCATGTGACCAAAGACATGGAGGAGAATCCCATTGTGCTCTTCGATTCTATGTATGCCCTTCAACAAGCCGAAGAAAAAGTAGGTGCCGAGCACTTATTCAAGTTTAAGCAAGGTTAAGGGCACTTAAGGAATCACCTGCCTCGCGTCTTCAGCCAAGGAAAGTACGGCCTGTTGGTACAGCGAACTGGTGTTATAGCGCAAAATAGCATCTTCGACATTCCCTTCAATTTTGGTAAAGTGCGCCAAATAATTGGCCACCGAACGAATGTTGTCGGGCATATGGTACAGCCCTTGACCTTCACTATTCTTCCACCATCTGTTTAATGAATACGGGATGAATTGGGCGTAGGACATCGCCCCGGCATAGCTGGACTGTAAGCTCATAACATCAAGCCCCGTTCGTTTGCAGAACTTAAGAAGCTCTTCTAGTTGTGCTTCTGCAAAGCTGTACCGGTAATCTTCCGCCATCATAGAGATGTAGGCATTAAAAGGATTATAGTTTCCTTTGTACGTGCCAAATTCGGATTCCACGCCCAGTATACCCATGATGATTTCTTTTGGTATGTCAAACTCTTCTTCAGCGGCTTGAAGCTCTGCGGAGTAGGTCGAATAGAATTCGGCTAATTTATTTTTCTTAATCTCATAGGCGAGCACTTCTTTGTAGTCCTCAAAACTTTCGATTCTTCGTTCGGCAGAGCGGGTAAATTTTTGGGTGATGCCTTCGATATAAACAAATCTCGAGTCTGCCAACAGGGGCGCTAAATCATACCCTTTTTTCTCAAAATCACCTGCGACTCTTTGAATGCGAGCTTGTATTTGATCGCTCATCGGTGCTTCTGAAGACACTTCTTGGGCAAAAAGCGCCGTGTGGGATGGGATGATCTGGTTCAACCCGAAAAATAAAAGAGCGATGTACAGATGCAAGATGCGATGCCCAGCGCTGTTTTTTGTAGCGTCTGTAAAAGGGGATTGTGGGGTGTGCATAGTGGACGGTTCTACATGTTTTTTATTGATGCTGAAGTATAGCAAAGAAATGATCATGGGGGCAAAAAATTTTGGGACCTGTTACGGTTTTGGAGAGGGTTCTTTTGGGCGCAAACTAATGTGACTATCAACTCGAAAAGCCTTATATTTAAAGACTAATTAATGTTTCTCACAAATCCTTGAATGTCGGGTAGATTCATACGTTCATATTGTGAATCCAAAGTCCCCATCACAAAAGGCGAATACCAAATCAATCGAAGAAAATAATATTATGGCTAAAGAATTTGACGTATGTGTAATTGGCTCAGGCCCTGGTGGTTATGTAGCTGCAATTAGAGCTTCTCAGTTAGGTTTTTCTACGGCAATCGTGGAAAAACGTCATTTGGGAGGGGTTTGCCTAAATATTGGATGTATTCCAACCAAAGCGCTGTTGCGATCGGCAGAAGTGCTCGAGTCTATTCAGCATGCGGCGGATTATGGTATAGAGGTATCCGATTCTAAAGCTGATTTTGGCGGAATGGTTAAGCGTAGCCGTGGTGTTGCCAACAAAATGAGCAAAGGGGTGCAATTCCTAATGAAGGCCAATAAAATTCAGGTATTCATGGGTAAAGGGGTGTTTGCCTCGAAGAGTGAACTTCAAGTTCAAGACGAATCAGGTAACGAAACCGAGCGTATTAAGGCGAAATATTTCATTATCGCTACCGGAGCTCGTCCACGTTCATTGCCTAGTTTACCCATTGATGGTACCATGATTATCGACTCTGAAAAAGCGATGACCATGGAAAAGCAGCCAAAGAAAATGGTCATTGTGGGAGCGGGCGCCATTGGAGTTGAGTTTGCGTATTTCTATAACACCATTGGTACAGACGTTACTTTAGTTGAGCTGCAAAAAACTTTGGTTCCGGTTGAAGATGCTGACGTCGGAAAAGAGTTGGGCAAATTGTACAAGAAAAAAGGTATTACGGTACTCACCGAAAGCACAGTGGAATCGGTGACCAAAAAAGGAAAAGGCGTTGAGGTAACCATTAAAACACCAAAGGGTGAAGAGAAAGTTGCCGCTGATGTAGTACTCTCTGCTGTAGGGGTTACTGGAAACGTAGAGGGCTTAGGCCTTGAGGAAATTGGGGTTTCTATCGAGCGTGGAGCCATCGTCGTCGACAAATCGAACTATTCTACCGGGGTCGAAGGTATTTACGCTATTGGCGATATTATTGGCGCACCTTGGTTAGCCCACAAAGCTTCTCATGAGGCCATTGTATTGGTAGAACAATTGGCGGGATTGAATCCCAAAGCCATCAACTACGAAAACATACCAGGTTGTACCTATTGTGAGCCTCAAGTCGCTTCCGTTGGTTTAACCGAAGCGGCCGCCAAAGAAGCTGGTTACGATATCAAAGTGGGTAAGTTCCCATTATCGGCCAGTGGTAAGGCAACAGCTTTAGGTCATGAGGAAGGTTTTGTGAAAGTTATTTTTGATGCAAAGTATGGCGAGTGGCTGGGTTGCCACATGATCGGCTTTGGTGTTACCGAAATGATTTCGGAAGCGGTAGTCGCTCGTGATTTAGAAACCACTGGTCATGAAATAATAAGCGCCGTGCACCCACACCCAACTCTCTCAGAGGCGGTTATGGAAGCAGTAGCTGAAGCCTATAACGAAGGTGTTCATTTAGGAACCCCTGTAAAAAAATAATGCACAGGCAATGACATGAACGCTGGCACCCCTATTGTTGAGGTCTACGATCTAGGGAATACGGGCTATCGTCATGTCTGGGATTTGCAAAAGCATCTGCAAAATGCACTCATAGAGCAGAAAAGACGTCCGGATCATATCGCCTATGGCCCGGACGATTTAGCCGATATGCTGCTGTTTGTGGAGCACCCTCATGTGTATACTCTAGGCAAAAGTGGGAATGCGGATCACTTGTTACGCTCGGCAGAAGAGCTGAGTGATTGGGATGCCGAATTTGTACCGGTCGATAGAGGCGGAGATATTACCTATCACGGCCCAGGGCAAGTGGTCGGATATCCTATTCTAGATTTGGATCGCCATTTTACGGACATCCACAAGTATCTTAGATTTTTAGAGGAAGTCATTATCCATACGGTTGCCCATTTTGGTATTCAAGCAGGTAGATCGGAAGGGCTAACGGGAGTGTGGGTAGAAGATCGTAAAATCGCGGCCATGGGTATCCGTTCGTCGCGTTGGGTGACCATGCATGGTTTTGCTTTGAATGTTGAACCTGATCTGTCTTATTTTTCAAACATTGTACCCTGCGGTATTCAAGATAAACAGGTCACCAGCATCTATGAAGAAACCGGAACGAAGCCTTCATTGGAGGAGGTTAAGACCGTATTGATGCAGTCTTTCGACAAGGTTTTTAATGTAAAGACTGTTCAAAAAGGTAGTAGGAAAGAACTAGAAGAGAAATTTTCGTATTTTTATAAGGCTGAATAGGAAGCGTCTGCCCGGTCTGTTTAAGCGCCTGTTGATCCTCAAGGGCACAGGCCGCTAAGAGGCGAGTAGATAAAGAGGCATTATCATGCAAGGAGCAAACTTATGATTAAAGAATTGAATGTTGTGGAACGAGCCACAACCCAAAGAAGACCCGACTGGTTACGCGTAAAGCTTCCTTCCGGCCAAAAGTTTAAAGAAGTATTAGACACCATTAACGAGCATAAGTTGAACACGGTGTGTTCCGAGGCTCGCTGCCCCAATATGGGTGAATGTTGGGGGGCAGGTACGGCTACCTTCATGCTTCTTGGAGATGTTTGTACTCGATCGTGTGCATTTTGTGCCATCAAAACAGGGCGTCCTCCTCAAGATTTAGATTGGGATGAACCTAATCGTGTAGCGGATGCGGCACGCAAAATGAATTTGAAACATGTGGTACTTACTTCGATTAACCGGGACGATCGTAAAGATGGGGGAGCGCCCATATTCGCGGCCACTCATACCGAGCTACGGCGCGTGATACCCGGTGTAACCATAGAGTCTTTGATTCCCGATTTTAAAGGGGATTGGGAAACCCTTCAAATTGTTTTGGATACGCCACCTGATGTGTTAAGTCATAACTTGGAAACCGTTCC
>CAKZLH010000239.1 GCA_937125285.1 uncultured Balneolaceae bacterium
CCTATAAGATGAATAATGACTATCAGGGTGAATTTAGTGATTTTTTACATAAGGTATGTGTCTAGCTTTAGGCTTATCAGACCGATTAAACACATAGCATCCATGAATAGCATCTCTTAAACACTATCAAATAGTGATGGTAAGGTCTACAATTTGCGCGCTAATTGGAGGTTGTAAAGCGTATTCTTTTTGAAACTTAATGAATCTATAAGCACCATCTACCCCTTTCAAAGGATAAAAATGAATATTTGATTCATTTTCTAATGACCTGCCATATTGGTCAAGAATTTGAGATGGGTTGACAAATGAATTTTTACCATCATTTATAAATAGTGATTCTCTAAAAGTACCAAAAGTTGTTCCCCAATCACCATTTTTATCATCGCCAAAATACATGTAAAAGTCATCCCAACCATCCTGATTAAAATCCTGAACGATAATATCTCGAGCTTGATAATCATATAGTTCGCTTGATTCGAACAAATTCATTCCCTTATCAGTAACACTTAAAACGGGACTGTTATCAAGTTCAGAAAACATGAGAATTCGAGAGTTATTACCGGCATGTAACTCAATAATATCATCCATCGGATAAGCACCTATCTCTTCTTGAATATAGGCAACGGAATCCGTTAATATATCCCAGTACCAAAGGGCTCCATCCGCATAACTATAGGTCCCTGCCAATGCTTCTAAATCTGGGTCATCATCCAAATTCGTCAACAATACACTTCCAATGCTATTGAGTGGGTTCTCGAGATTTCTTATCGAAAAATTACCCCCCTCATTGATCAGTATTGCCATAGTATTCCCAGCGGGCACATCATGATCGTAAGAAGGCCATCTTTGTGATAGAATATCAACATCACCATCTCGGTCAAAATCTCCAATATCAGCGTGGTGATAAAACAAATTTAAATCGGTTATTCCTTTAAAATTCTGCTTACGGAAACCCTGAGCTGAACCATAATAAAAATGTAGATAGGCTCCTTTAAAGTTACCATTTACCCTCTCATTCTCTTGACCGTGATCAACCAAAAAAAAGTCTTTATATCCATCCTTATCAAAATCAGATATTAACATCGGTCCTTTTGTAAACCCAACAGTTGGTGGGGTATCAAATACTTCGTGCGTTTTGTCAACTATTACAGAAGATTCTCGAATCACTTCAAATGCGCGCAAATAATCCGTCTTATCGGATTGTAATTCTGCAAAAGGTAACATTAGATATGCCTTATCATCCAATTCAATGTATCCTAAACCTTCTGGGTGAAACCCCAAACTAGGATAACCAAAGTCTGAATAATCAAAAGTTAAGGTTTGAATATCAAAATCCGCAACTAACTCGATTTGAGTCGTGATTACCATGGTTTTAGGGTTCTCTACACTACCATCAGACCATTGTTTAAATACGTATCCAATCGATGGTATAGCCGTAACTGTTATCTCTACTCCTGCCTCATATACCCCGCCATTAGTACTCACAGCACCACCTTTGCCGGCTACGAAGGTAACTCTAAAGGTCTGCTCGGCCTCTGATTCATCTATAGATGTAACATCATGAGTACTTTTTGAACAATACAATAAAGATGCTATAGTAAAAAACAACAAACTTCTCTTCATGTTTTTAAGAGGTTTTAATAAACAAAATGTTCTATCAAAAATAAGTTTCCAGAACCATCGAACATACACTATTTTTTAAATCGATTGAACAAGAAATTACCCTTCCAAAAAAAGCCACATGATCCACCACGACCTCCCTCAACTAGACCAATGGCCTTCCCGCAAAAAAGCGCACTTTATCAACAGCATTGTTGGGTATAAATCTGTGCATTTAATAGGAACTCATCACGATGGGTGGAGTAATCTGTCTATCATCTCAACCCTTACACATTTGGGAAGCAATCCGGCGCTCATTGGGTTTGTACTCAGGCCCACCACCGTTCCAAGACATACCTATGAGCTCATGAAAAAGAATCCTTTTTTCACCGTAAATAACATTAGTGAATCCATGTTGATGCGGGCCCATCAGTGCTCGGCTAAATACGAAGAAGGTACGTCTGAGTTTGAAGCGGTTGGTTTTAAAGAAGAATGGAAAGGCCAACAAAAAGCACCTTATGTTGAGCAGAGCCCCATTCAATTAGGGTGCGAATGGATCAATGAATGGCCAATAGAAGAAAATGGATGCCGGTTTTTAATGGCCAAGATTCACGAAGTCTTTATAGAAGAAACACTCATGAGCGATGATTCCGATGGGTTTATTTCTCTAGATAAAGCCCAATTAGTGAGTGCTTCTGGAATGGATGCTTATTACAAACCACATTTTTTGCATCGACAAAACTATGCAAAACCCGATGTAGAGCCCCATATCCTTTAGAGCCTATTCAATTGAGGGTTCCTCACAAAAGGAACTGCACTCAAGCGATAAGTTGCTTATTTTACCCTTTCACAATCAGATAAGATGTTACTTTGAGCATTCTTTTTTCTGGTTGAACCACTTGCGTTTCACCCAACATCCGAATCTTTCATGGCTATTCAAAAAGAACAAATTAAAACGGCATTGGCCCATGTCATTCATCCCGAAGAGAAACAGGACCTTATTTCTCTGGACATGATTCAAGATCTCATTGTTCAAGAAAAGTACATTTCTTTTACCCTTGAAATGCCCTCACCAAATGAATCCTTAGCAAATGAATTAAAGCAACGTTGCGAAGGTGCCATTCACAAGTTTATTGACCGCGAAGCCATTGTTGATATTCAGGTGGGCATTAATGTTTCCAGACAAAAAACAGCGCCAGAGCCCACTCCAGAACCACCAAAGCCCGTGCTTTCTGGGGTTAAACATATTATTGCGGTAGCCTCTGGAAAAGGAGGGGTAGGTAAATCTACGGTAGCAGTGAATTTGGCCGCTGCACTGGCTCGGTCAGGGGCAAAAGTAGGGCTTATGGATACCGATATTTATGGCCCTAGTATTCCTACCATGTTTGACTTATTTGATCGACCCGACATAACGGTGCAGAAAAAGTTGGTACCCCTCGAAAAATATGGAATCAAGTTGGTTTCTATGGGTTTTCTGGTTGATGTGAACCAAGCCATGGTTTGGCGTGGTCCTATGGTTACCAGTGCTATTAAACAATTTATGAACGATGTGGAATGGGGCGAATTAGATTATATGATATTGGA
>CAKZLH010000240.1 GCA_937125285.1 uncultured Balneolaceae bacterium
GCCGATACTATTTGGGCTGAAAACAATTCATTCGTGAATATAGGATTTACCGTTATGCAAGTTGAGGGTGCTTCTGCCAATTATGTTTGGTTTAATCACAACACCATCGTTAACAATGGTAGGCAGCTTATGTTATGGCACTGGGTAAAGGATGGATTTTTCAGTAACAACCTCGTTCTTAATGGATTTTGGCATGGTGAAGATCGATCGCAAATTAGTGATGTAAGATTAGAATCCGATGACGAACAATTTTCAGGTATGTTTGATATTCGTGAAATACCTGCAAAGTATGGTCTAGATGCTCAACGCCGCTTTGTTATAGCAAATAATGCATTTCATTTGGAAGAAGAGTATACCAATTACTTCACTTCAGATAATGATACCTTCGCAATTCGTAAGCAGCCAATTATTAATGTACTTACCACTAATTTCTTCGCGGAATATGAGAATATGGTATTTACTGATAATACCGAAGACCAAGGAGAACCCGGTTTTGGAGCCTATCCTGACAACCATCAAGATCGTATCAACTTCTTGACAGATATGAGAAATGGAAATAGCCCGATTCGTCTCTATTATTGGGATCCCAATAGAGATGAGTCTAATGAATCTATTCAATGGCCACTACCAGAAGATTTGACCTATACCAATGCCGATTATAAAAAAGCAGGTATCACAGGATATCCATTAGGCGATTTGAATTGGTATCCAGATGTAAAAGCTGACTGGGAAGCGAACAAAGAAGCCGAGTATCAGGCAGTATTAGATAAAGTTGGGGAAGCCCCAGAGGTTGAGTTTTTAACTGAAATTGAAGCTGAAAGTGGTGTGGTATCAGGTTCTGCTGCTGTATCACCAGCACCTGTGCGATATTTGGTAAGAATTGAAGCAGGAGGTGATATTGTTTGGGAAGGTGTTGATTTGACCGCTGGTGCCTATGATATGGTTGTAAGTCATCGAACCTGGTATGGAGATGGAAATACGGGACGTCAAACCGATGTTTCCATTAATGATGGTGATAATATTGCACTCACCATTGGAGTAGAACAAGACGGTGTTACGTGGTCTGACCAAAAACTGGAGGCTGTTTCATTTGCGGATGGAGCAAATAAAGTAGCGCTTAAGAAAAGCTGGGGATACATGGAGTATCAGTGGGTTAAAATACTGGAGGCTGGTACGGAAAACGTAGTTGCCACTTTATGGCCTGGTGAAGCCATGTTAGTAGGGGGTGGATCCTACCGTTGCTCTGTAGAAGGAGGCCTATGTGCTTCTGGAGATTCCTTTATTTCAACTGGTGATGGTGGTGATGTAACCCTTGGTTATGATGCGCCAGGTACTGGGACATTCTTGATTCGTTTAAACTACTTCTTGTCGAGTGGTGATGCCGATGTTGAGTTAACTGTAAATGGAACTTCTATGGGGACTCAAACTCTCACCGGTAATGATTCCTCCATGGTGCAAGCCGATTTTTCAGGAGTCCCACTTAACATGGGTTCCAATGAAATCAAACTCTCTGCTGCTTCTGGTGGGGTTGGTTTTGACAAAATTGGAGTTTTCTCTGTGGGTACTTTAAGTACAAGTAATGAGTTGTTGCATAGTATAGATGGGTATTCACTCAGTCAAAATTACCCAAACCCATTCAACCCGAGTACAACACTAAACTTTAGTATTCCAGTGGCGTCAAATGTTCAGTTGAATGTATATAATCTGTTAGGCCAAAAAGTGGCTACCCTGATCGATGGTCCACGTTTAGCAGGACAGCATCAGGTTCGCTTCGATGCTAGAAATCTAGCTTCTGGTGTTTATTTCTATCA
>CAKZLH010000241.1 GCA_937125285.1 uncultured Balneolaceae bacterium
GACATCTTCGATATTAGCATTCCGACCATTGCTCAACTCGGAGAAAATGCCAATGCCTATCGTTTATACTACGGGTTAAAAAACCCCGACACCGGAGCTATTGAAGCCGTATACGATACGCTATTAGCCGCTAATAATCTAAGCACTGTAAGCAACGACCTACCTGAAGGTGAAATTCAAATACTTGCGCAGTCGGTGTACATCATCAACGATGCTAACCAAGACTGTATCATTCCTGAAGGTGATCTCAACGTTATAGTGAATGAAGCTTCTTGTAATTTAGTCAATGGTGGATTTTCTGTTCCGGTTGAAGTGACCTTGCTTCGACCCGATATCATGGAAGTGGCTCAAATTCTAAATCCAACTCCAGATACTATCTATGTTGGCAATGCTTTGGTTTATCTCGAGCCAGGTGATGGAGCAAACGCCCATCGCATCATGATTGCCAAAGGCAGTTTTGAAGACGAAAACCACACCGTAGTTGTGGACTCTATCATTGTCCTTCCTAAAGAAGGTATGGTTGCCCATAATCTAGAAACCGGAGCTTATTCAGTGAAGGTACAATCGCTGTACATCACCAACTTAAACAATCCGGACTGTGCGGATACCACCGGCGATCCTTTCATCAAAAACCGCCAGGCCTGCGAGTGGTACGAAGGTCCTACCACTGAGATGACCAAATTCGAGGTACTTGAGCCCATCGTGAGTCCATTGGTAAGCGGTCCTACCAATGACACCTATGAAGTAGATTCTCTCCACTTTGTAATCGAAGAGGTTGCCGATGCTAATTTCCATCACATCCGAATTGTATCCAGAGATTCCGTACCTACCGTTGAGCAATATCGCTACATGGATCGTTATCTTGCCTATACAGGTGCTACGCTCGACACTACGATTTATTTCGGTTGGCAAGGTACATTTGACGTCTATGTCCGCAGTGTAAATGTTCTCAACTTAGACTCTATGGCCTGTGAGAACCAACTCAATATAGGTAGTGATTACTACTACGAACGTGGTCTTTGTCAAAAATATGTGAGTGAGTGGACCGGCCCGATATCTGTGGACGGTTATATCACACCAATTGGTAGACCACCATTTATTAATGTGGATGCCGAGGTTTCAACGGAACAAGTACCCATCTCCTTCCGAAGTAATGC
>CAKZLH010000242.1 GCA_937125285.1 uncultured Balneolaceae bacterium
GCCTGCACGCAAAAATTGCAAGAACTAGAGGGGCAATCACGTCGACATGATGTCACCCAAATCTTTATGGAAACGCCCTATCGTAATAGCAGTATGCTTAAACGAATTCTTGCAACCACACAGGATTCAACCCGCCTATGCCTAGCTTGTGATTTAAGCTTATCTACCGAAGAAATTATTTCGATGCCAGTAGCCGATTGGTCACGTGACCTCAAAGCAAAAAAACTAGATCCTGAACAGTGGCAAAAAAGACCTTGTATTTTTTTGCTATATGCTAAATGATCCATGCTTCAAAGGATAGGTTTTTTCAAAAGTAGCAAAAATACTATCTTAGTTTATCTACAGACTTCGGATAAATACGGTCAACAAAGACCCTGCACACTCATATGATAGTTTCCGGTTCACGGCTCCAATGGTTTGCAAATAAGCACCTGATGCGACGGGTGTATACTCTACTGTGGGTATGCTTAATCATGGTGGTTTCAGAATGGATGAGCCCATCCCTTTTGGCATATACTCTTTCTAGTAGCTTTACTTCGATTGCTTCTCAAGAGGCCAATCAACTAACGACCAATCAGCAAGAGGGCAATCAGGATACCCTTCAAATAGAACGCATCTCATTTACTCCTAGAAGCGATGGTTTAGGCTATGTTATTCGGTTTCATCATAGCACACGGCTAGATTCGTTTAAGATTATTCAGCCAGCTTCTGATTTGATCCAGCTAGAACTCTTTCATCCCGAAATGGATACTGTTGGTATGGGGTTTCCCAATTTTGATGAGGATATACAAGAAATTCGACTCTATAAACTAGAAAATAGTTATGGGGTAGATATTTATCTTGGCCAACAACTTCAGGTCACCAGTCGAGCCTATCCAGATATGCAAAGCCAAGATTTACTGGTAGCCCTCAGCTATGCATCACCTCGGGAAGTAGAGCTGTTCACCCAGCAGTTTTTAGCCAAAAATTGGTACTTAAGCGTCAATCCAGAAGATGCCTTAGACATAACCAGCCCCCTTCCCAGTGCCGATCTAGAAGAAGGATATAGCGAAGTTAAGGACAAACTTAAATTTGACACCATCATTATTGACCCAGGTCATGGCGGGCACGACCCTGGAAATATTGGGTATCGAAAGGTAAAGGAAAAAGATGTGGTGCTGGCCATCTCGAAAAAACTAGGTGCCTATATCGAGGAGTATTTACCCGATGTAAAAGTCATCTATACCCGTGAAGATGATCGCTATGTCGATCTAGAAGAACGTGGCTCTATTGCCAATCGGGTTGAAGGTGACCTTTTTGTGTCTATACATGCCGATGGTTGGACCTCATCATCCGTCTATGGGAGCTCGGTATTCTTTCTGGGGCTGCATCGAAGTAGGGAATCCTTTGAGGTAATGAAACGAGAAAACTCCGTATTCAACACCCATCAGGATGAAATATTCAACTTAACCGAGGAAGATTTACTCATATATGAACTCGCTCATTCTGGATACATTGCCACAAGTGAGCGAATCGCCTATATGGTGGAGGAACAATTTAGAACTCGAGCCAACCGTAAATCCAGAGGGGTTAAACAAGCCGGATTCGTGGTCTTGTATCAAGCCTCCATGCCGGCATTACTTATTGAAACCGGGTTTTTAACCAATCCTGCTGAACAGCGCTTCCTATCGAGTGATTATGGGCAGTCCATTATTGCTTCGGCCATCTTCAGAGCTATTCGAGATTATAAGGTAGAATATGAAAAAACGCAGTAATCCACCTTTAATTATAGGGGTTGCCGGAGGAAGTGGATCCGGGAAAACCACCGTTGTCAATCTTATTTGCAATCATTTTGGCAATGAAAACATACTTCGCTTGGAACACGATTCCTACTATCGCGATCTTAAGCACTTGGTATTTGAAGATCGCCTAAAGCAAAATTTTGATCATCCTTCATCCTTAGAAACCGATTTACTCATCAGGCATTTAGAAGCTTTGGTCAAAGGCTATCCGGTTCAAGTACCTCAATATGATTTTGCACATCACATACGTAAAGAAGAGCACACCACCGTTGAGCCCACTCCTGTTATACTTATCGACGGCATCCTCATTTTTAGCGAACCAGAACTTCGAGCCTTAATGGATGTGAAAATTTTCGTGGACACGGATGATGATGTCCGTTTATTGCGCCGAATTCAACGGGACATCTCGGAACGTGATCGGAGCTTGGATAGTGTTTTGTTTCAGTACGAAACCTTCGTGCGTCCTATGCATCTAAAATTTGTAGAGCCTAGCAAGCGATATGCCGATGTCATTATCCCCCATGGCGGGAAAAACGCCGTGGCGCAAGAAATGCTCATTTCTCTTATCGACAAAGAACTCAGAGCTCACCAATTAGACGACTAAGCACACTTTTCATTCCATCAAATTGAAGAGTGGGTACGAGACTGCATGCCAAACCGGCCTCCATAATTGCATTATTAATGTACGCCTTGGCACCACCTCCAGTGAGATATACCTCATCTAAAGAATACAGCTGGGTATAGTGATTGAGTATGCCAAGCATTCCTTTCAACCAGAAAAAATCTTGCCCCCAAAGTATGGCCTGACTTGTTGAACTTGGTGCGGTCTCTAAATTTAATTCTGTAGCATCCGCTGCTTTCGGCAAACTTGGGGTTTTATGGCGCATTCCGGTCCGAATGGCTTCGATTCCGGGGGCAATTACGCCCCCATGGAAAGTGCTTTCAGGCTTATTTCCTACATCTACACTAAGAACATCGATGGTAAGAGCACTTCCAATATCTATAATGGCTACCGATTTTGGCGTTGTGTTGGCAG
>CAKZLH010000243.1 GCA_937125285.1 uncultured Balneolaceae bacterium
TGAACAAATGAGGCCTGCGAATAAAATTCTTGAAACCATTCACGGGCTTCTTCGATCCCAACTCCAAAAGAACCGTACATAGTGGCCAGTATCCCCCTGGTAAACGCTCCACGCATAGGTAGGAATTGAATCGGAGGAATCTCGGGTTGAAGATGGGCAATGCTTGCTTTTATCTCTCCCAAATGTTGGTGAGTAAACGCTTTGTAGACAGAAGCGTTGTTGCTTCTCCAGCTGAAATGAGTCGTAGCCCCAGGATGAGCGCCGGCTCCAGTGCTACCTGTAATTGCTGTAATATGCACTTCTGACCGTAGCCTATGTTGGCTAGCAAGTGGAAGTAGCCCCAGTTGAATTGCAGTAGCAAAACAACCAGGATTAGCGACGTAGTTTGCTGATGCTATGGAATCATGTTCAAGCTCGGGTAATCCATAAATGAAGTTTTTTTCACAACAAATATGACGATCAGAGCCGTACTCCCATCGGGCATCCGAACTCAAATCAATGACTTTAGCACCACTTGGAATGAGTCCAGACGCAAAGATATCTTTTGATTTACCATGACCAGAGCACAAAAAAACAAGGGCACAGTTACTCGAAAGATCATCTATAAAATGGGCTTCGGTTTCTCCTAAAAGATCAGGATGAGCTTTGTATAAGGGTTCACCTTCATGACTACTGCTTTGTACTTCTAAATTAGCCACTCCTGGATGATGCAATAGAAGCCGAATGAGCTCTCCAGCCGTATAACCGGCCCCGCCTATAATACCTACGGTGATTCCATCTTTACTCGATTTAACCTCTTCACTAGTCATGATCCTTCTCCATACTTTTGAAAATATGGGTAGCATTAGACATGATTTTGGTAAATCCTTTTACGTCTTCTCCCGTCCATCCTTCATTCATTTCACCATACTGACCTGCAGGAGACTGCATTAAATCATATTTCGATTCTATTCCTAAGACTTCGAAATAACCAGGATTTAAACGAATATAAACAGAACCCGTAACGCGCTTCTGAGTAGAGCTTAAAAACGCTTCAATATCTCTCATAACAGGGTCTAGGTATTGGCCTTCATGCATCATCATACCATACCATTCGCCCATTTGATCTTTCCAATACAGTTGCCACTTAGCTAAGGTATGTTTCTCAAGCACCCTATGCGCTTGAATGAGCACCACAGGTGCGGCCGCTTCAAATCCTACACGTCCTTTAATACCTATAATGGTGTCACCCACATGATGATCTCTACCAATTCCATAAGG
>CAKZLH010000244.1 GCA_937125285.1 uncultured Balneolaceae bacterium
TTGATGATGGCATAGCCAACAACCTATAGTTGTGGTAATTATTGGTGGTTATCGCAATGACACCACCAACGGCATCAGCACCAAAGCTTGCGCTAGAAGGACCTTTTATTACTTCAATCTGATGAATTTGTTCTAAGGGTAAGGATAAGTAGGAATTAAAATGACCGGTTAAAGGGTCATTAATTCTTTGCCCATCAACTAAGACTAATATTTGAGCGAATGTACTTCCTCGTATTCCTATATCGGCCTGTGCGCCAAATCCATTTCTAGTGGTAACATTTACTCCAGCAATATGATGAAGCAGTTCATCTAATGAGGATGCGGTAAAAGTGGCTATGGTTTCTTTCGAAAGTATCTGAATATCTTTGCCTTCGGTAAGTGCTGATGACGCTAATCGACTACCATAGACCGTAATACTATCCAAATCTCTGCTAATGGTTTCAATAGGGGATATTTGGGCCATCGCATGCTCAATGGAAGAAAAGCACGGAAATAGCAACAGTCCAAGGATAAAGAGATGCATAATACCTCTAAGAGTTATATGGGGCCACATGTTACCAGCCAATGGTACCTTTTTTGTCATCCCCAGCCATCTCACCTCTGTTTCTAGTGGGGTCTTCAGGCATGATAAAACCAGCGGGTGGATTAAAAGCGTCATAGCTCCAGTAGGCTTGAGGATCCTCACTTACAAAATTAATAAAGGTACCCACAATGGGTAGTGCGGTTCGTGCACCTTGACCGATCGAATAGGCTCGGTCGGTTGGGAAACGAATTCTTCGGTCTTCACCACCCACCCAAGATCCCATGACTAAATGGGGGGTCATAGCTATGAACCAGTTATCGGCAGAATTTTGAGTAGTTCCCGTTTTACCAGCAATATCCTGGCGTACACCATAGACATTTCGAAGTCGAACCCCGGTGCCATTGTATCCATCCCCACCCCGAATAACGCCTCTCATCATGTCCACCATGATGTAAGCCGTTTCTGGACTTATCACTTCTTGTTTGTACTCGGGGTGATATTCCACGAGTATGTTTCCTTCTCGATCTTCTATTCGGGTAATGGCAATAGGGTCAATATGAACCCCCGCATTGGCAAAAGTAGTATAGGCGCTGGTAATCTCAAGCAGAGAAACTTCAGCCGTACCCAAGGCAATGGAAGGATAAGCAGGAGTTTTGCTCATATCGATTCCTAAATTTGAAGCCATAGCTTTAATCTTTCTAGCAGCGGGGTCCAATTTCCATAATTCATTGGTCCCAGGTTCACCGGCAATTTCGGGCAATAATCGGACGGTGACGTTGTTTAAACTTCTGGCTAATGCTTCTCTTAGGGTTATATTAATGGGGCCTGTAGCTACGGTCTCGTCTTTAGGGTCCCATACATTTCCGTTGCGATCATAGTACTTGGTGGGATATTTAGAAAATGTGTGATAGGGTTGGTAACCGTTGTCAATGGCAACCGCGTAAACAAAGGGTTTGAAGGTTGACCCTGCTTGTCTTCTGGCTTGGTAGACATGATCGAATTGAACATTACCATAGTTTGAACCACCAACCCATGCCATAATGTTGCCATTTGAGGGGTCTATTCCAACAAAACTTGCTTCTAGCCTTGTTCTCGATTTTAATACCGAGTCCACAAACATGGAATCATTCTTCAAGCTATCGAGCACCACTTTCCGAATATTGGTTTCATAGCGTTGAAAACCATTTTTGTATTCATCGGTGTCTTCTAAGAAACTATCCAAGAAAGTTGGATACTTCTCCCATAATCGATCCATGTAAAAACGGCTACCTGAACTCGTCCATTCCGACACAAAAATATTTTGTAAGGAGTCTAACTTAACTTGTACGGCTTTTTCGGCATGAGCTTGTAATCGGGAATCTATGGTAGTATAGATGACCAATCCATCGGTATATAAGTCATATCCATTGTCTTCAGCCCAGGATGAAATTTTCTGTCGCACGTATTCCCCGAAATAGCGATTTACTCGACCAGCCTTAGATGGCGGCTGATAATCCAGCGTAATAGGCTCTGCCATTAAGGTGTTGAGCTGATCTCCAGAAATATATCCCTGTCGATTCATCAAGCGAAGTACAATGTTTCGACGCTGTTTAGAACGTTCTGGAAATAATCGTGGGTTATAGGCATAGACCGCATTCACAGAACCCACTAGAGTTGCCGCTTCAAGAATGGATAGATCTTTTGCCGATTTATTAAAATGTGTTCTTGCCGCCGATTCGATCCCAAAAGCACTATTGGAGTATTCAACCGTGTTTAAATACATCTCAATAATTTCTTTTTTGGTATAGTTTCTTTCAATCTGAACCGCTGTAATCATTTCTCGAAACTTACGATTCACCGAAAATTTTTGTCCAATTTCTTTGTATAGATTCCTGGCAAGCTGTTGACTGAGTGTAGAGCCTCCTTCAACCCGACCTCTTAAAATATTAATGGGTATGGCCAGTGTTCGAATCATGTCCATTCCCCAGTGATTGTAAAAACGATGATCTTCGGTCGAAATCAGAGCATTGATCGCATATTCTGAGATGTCGTTATACCGTATCCACGTTCTGTTTTCCGTGAAATATTTATCCAACACAACCCCGTCTCTACTTCGCACTTCACTAGCAATTGCTGTCTCAGGATTTTCAAGTTGTTCGATGGAAGGGAGTCCTTGGAACAAAATGTATCCATAGATCACCCCAATACTTAGAAGAGTAAGAACACTGATTGAAACTACCCATAGCGCTTGCCTAAAAGGATTTGACTCGCTTTTTTGGGCACGGCTTTCCGCAATTTTCTTGCGGTATTCAGGGTCGTTGAAATATCGCTCTTGGTCGATACTATCGGATGGTTTCATACAGAGTAGCTTTTTGGTGCTGTAGTCATGAATTCATTTTTATCGGCATTCCATTTCGCGTGGATAAATCTCCCATCAGAATATACTAAAAGCTTCATATTATCGAAAAAAGGCCCCGTATTATAGTACACCCCATGCTCGGTATGAACTGTGCGAGCTTGATGATCGTGTCCAGCAACCACTATATCTATGTCGGTAGTATGTATAAAGTGAGTGATCTTCGAATCCATTACTTCTACGGGTTGATCCGTTTTCTTACGGCTATTGTTAGAAAACCAACGCATGATCTTCCAAGCGGTTACAGGTTTGAAGACGTATTGAAATACACGAACAAACGTTTTAGACCTTAAAATAGTGTGGAAAACAGGTCTTTCAAGGTTCCGAAGCGTGGTTTTATCTATTTTTGTTCGGGTTGAAGGGAGTCCGTCTCCATGTAGTAGGGCAATTTTTTTTCCGTCTAATTCGATAATGAATCCTTCCTTGGTGCAGTCACATCCTATCTGATGAAATAGTCCATTGTCCCAATAATCGTGGTTTCCCAATACATACTTGGTTGGTTTTTCCGAAGCATTACACTCTTCGATAGCCTTGAGGACAGGGATGCCGAATTTTGGAACAACATCCGAGACGTATGCTATGGAAGACTCAGTGAGCCTAGTCTTAGATTTGGAGTTAAATTCCATCCAATAATCAAAGAGATCTCCAAGTATAAACAAAGAGACGGAATGTCTTTTTGCCCAGTGGATAAGAGCGATTAATGAGTCTTGGCATTCGTGGGGACTATCCGTTTCACGCCCTAAATGTACATCGGCTAGAAAGATATGAGAGGGTCGTATGGGGGTGATTGGTTTCGACTCCAACTTCTATTTTGTTCTGTTCACAATGAAATCTATAAGCTCTATAAGAGAGTTCCGTTGCTCTGATGAACTAAGTGAACGTATGTCTTCTTGTGCTTTAGATGCATAAGAATGCATAATTTTTTCAGAATCTTCAATTCCTTTATTATTTCGCACAAATTGAACAATATCTTCAATATCTCTACTTGTTTTCTTACGTTTTTTCATTAATCGTCTGTAGATGCGAGCGTCAGATTTCGTTGCATTTTGCACAGCTTTTATAAAGGGTAGAGTAATTTTTCGCTCCTTAATATCATTTCTTTTAGGCTTTCCAATTTCGGATTCACTGTAATCGAGTAGATCGTCTTTAATCTGAAAGGCCATACCAATAGCATGTCCAACATCATTCATACGTTTGTGAATCTGTTCATCTGAAGAGGTGGACACGGCTCCGCATTCACAGCAAGTCGCGATAAGACTAGCCGTCTTTTCTTCGATAATTTGATAGTAGCGGTCTTCGGTCATATTGCCTAAACCAGCAGTTTTGAGCTGCCTTAACTCACCTTCACTCATTTTCTTCACCGCTCGTGACTGTACTTCTAATAAAGTATGCTCGTTGTTTTCTAGAGCAATCAAAAGTCCCTTGGATAAAAGGAAGTCGCCTAAAAGGATAGCGGCCTTATTGTTCCAGATCCTGTGTATACTCACCATACCTCTTCTGGCATGGGCATTGTCTACCACATCATCATGAAGAAGGGTTGCTGTATGAAGTAATTCTATCATAGTAGCAGCTACCATACTCCTTTGGTTGATTGGACCAAAAAGTCGTGCACTCAAGAACACCAACAAGGGTCGTATCTCTTTTCCTTTTTGTTTAATCAGGTAATTTGTGAGTAAATCCAAAAGGGGGACATCGGATGCGATTGTTTTTTTAAAAAAACTCCGAAATTCTTTTAGCTCCTTATCAAGTGGTTCAGTTATATGGGAGAGCTTGGTATTCAATAGGTGGTTTTACTAAAGTTTTAAGTTTAAGATAGATAGCCCAAAAGTGAACATTTTTTTGTAAACTTAGATGCCTCAAAGGTACTGATTATGTCACTAAAAAATTGAGGTGCTACGATTTTTCACTCAAACCAACTACTCATAAGAAGTAATCCATCAAAATAATGAATTCTGAGATATCATCTATTGCAGTTATGACGAGTGGGGGGGATTCTCCTGGTATGAATGCTGCCCTACGTGCGGTTGTGCGCTCGGCTAATAAATATGAATTACAAGTCTGGGGTATATACCGAGGATACCAAGGACTTATTGAAAATAAATTTCTCGAACTGGATTCTGAAAAGGTCTCCAATATAATTCAACGTGGGGGGACTATTTTGAAGTCTGCCCGATCACAAGATTTTCGAACCGAAGAAGGCCGCGCTCAAGCCGCCCAAAACCTCAGGGACAAAGGTATTGATGCCTTGGTGGTTATTGGAGGTGATGGTACCTTCACAGGCGCCAATTTATTGAGCAAAGAACACGGTATTAAAGTAGTTGGAATACCAGCCACCATCGATAACGATATTATTGGTACCGATGAAACCATTGGCTATGATACCGCACTCAATACCGCAATTGAGGCGATTGATAAAATACGAGACACCGCTGACGCTCATGAACGTATGTTTTTGGTAGAGGTAATGGGACGTGATGCTGGGTTTATTGCTTTGGAAACAGGTATTGCAGTGGGCGCTGAATTATCCTTGTTGCCTGAAGAGCTTACTTCAATAAGTGAGATTAAAAGCCAGCTTAAGGATATGCTTAAAGAGCAAAAAAGATCTTCTTTGGTTGTTGTTGCAGAAGGTGATGAAACTGGAGGAGCACTCAAATTGGCCGAGAATATCAAGGATGATTTTGCAAAATATGATCTTCGGGTGTGTATCCTTGGTCACATACAAAGAGGAGGCGCGCCTTCAGCAAGAGATCGGGTGTTGGCTAGTCGACTAGGAGCTTCGGCTATAAAAATTCTTATGGAAGGTCATAATGAGGTTATGGTCGGCGTGGTTAATAATGCTCTTAAAATTACTCCACTTCGAGTAGCTGTTTCCAAGAAAAAAGGCCTAGACTATGGATTGGTCGAATTAGCGCATATTCTGAGGTAATTCATGATTCAATTAGATATTAGTAAAGCTCGAAAATTTGTATCTGACGATGAATACATTCACGCTCGTACATTAGCGCAGTCAGGTCTGGAACAACTAAAAGAAGGTACGGGGCCAGGCTCAGAATGGTTAGGTTGGAGAGAATTATTAGCGGAGCCTAACGATAAGCTTCTTGCCGAAATACAAGATTTAGCAACAAGCGTACGCTCTAGTGCGGATGTATTTATAGTATGTGGGATTGGGGGCTCGTATTTAGGAGCCAAAGCCGTTATTGATGCATTAAGGTCTGAGTTTGACCAAAGTGGCCCTGAAATTATTTATGCGGGGCATCACATGGGAGGCGCCTACCTAAATCACCTTGTAGGCTACCTCAATGAACCCAAAGCCGACGGTTCAGCCAAAAGTGTTTATTTAAACGTAATATCTAAATCAGGCTCTACACTAGAGACAGCACTTTCGTTTCGGGTACTCAGGAATTTTATAGAAGAACGATTTGAAGACGCTTCAAATCGAATTATTTGCACGACGAGTGAACAAGGAGGCGTATTAAATGCCGTCATCGAAAAAGAAGGGTACCGGAAGTTTATTATACCATCGGATGTTGGCGGTAGATTTTCTGTGTTGACACCTGTAGGCTTGCTTCCAATAGCTGTAGCCGGCATAGATATCGCTGTACTTTTTCAGGGCGCTAAAGAATGTTATGATTCACTTGAGGAGAATTCCGAAGAGATTGTAGAGTATGCAGCACTCAGAAATGCACTTCATGCGAAAGGTATTACCATTGATGTCTTTTCTTCATTTGAACCCGAACTGAAATCATTTGGAGGCTGGATACAGCAATTACTTGGCGAGAGCGAGGGAAAAGACGGAAAAGGTATTTTTCCTACGGTTGCTGCATTTTCAACAGACTTACACAGTTTGGGGCAATTTATTCAAGACGGTAAACGATCGCTTCTTGAGACTTTTTTGGTGGTAGAAGAAGCAAGCAGTGATTTTGTAGTTCCTTCTGGGGATCATTTTGGTGATGGGTTGGATTATCTTAACGGAGAATCATTTCATGCCATAAACAATAAAGCTAGACTTGGAACTATTGAAGCGCACTGCGAAGGTCAGGTTCCAATAATTACCGTTCAAATTCCTAGGATGGAAGAGCAGTGTATTGGAGCTCTAATTTACTTTTACGAGATGTTAACGGGTGTTTTTGTGTATAGTCTAGGAGTGAATCCATTTAATCAGCCAGGGGTTGAAGACTACAAAAAAGCTATGTATCGTCTATTGGGAAAATAAAGTACAAGAATCGTGTCCGAATCAAAAAAACATCAGTACATAGCAGTAGCGGGAAATATAGGTGCGGGTAAATCGTCACTGACCGGTTTGCTTGCTCAGCATTTTAACTGGAAACCATTCTACGAATCGGTAGATGATAATCCATATTTAGCCGACTTCTATGAGGACATGCTTCGCTGGAGTTTTAATCTCCAGATATATTTTCTGTCCAGTCGTTTTAGGCATCAAAAAGACATGTTGGAGCAACAAGTCAGTTTAATCCAAGACAGAACCATCTATGAAGACGTGGAGATTTTTGCTAAGAATTTACATCAGATGAGTTTAATGAGTGACCGCGATTTCAGCAACTATGAATCACTCTTCAAAGAGATGAGCTATTATTTACGCCCACCAGACCTTTTGATTTATTTACGCGCTCAAGTGCCTACACTTGTGAGGCAAATTCAACAAAGGGGTAGAGACTATGAAAATTCAATCCGAATAGATTACCTCGAACGACTGAATAACCTTTATGAGGATTGGATTGATCGTTATCCTCACGAAAAACTCATTATTGATACCGATGATATCGATTTTGTGAATGATAAAGAGGATTTAGGGCGCATAATTGAATTAGTAGAACAAAGATTGTACGGTCTTTTTAATTGATTGTACTCAAGTTCTATTATCCGTATCTTTCAAAGATTGATACGTTTTGGCTATGTTGAAGTTAAATATCTTTGAAATACCCGATGGCAAAAGCACTCGAGAGCTTCCAATCCCCAAAGAATTTTTGGAAGAAGAGGATGTGGCTGTTATTCAAGGTAACCTTCACTTGATAATTGACCGAAGCCAGCACATGATTCATATCAAGGCGGATGTAATAGCAGAAGTTGAGTTAATCTGCGATCGATCGATGGACAGCTTTCCATTTGAGATAAATCGACAGGTTGATATCATTTTCAAAGAAGGACTATTAGAGGAGGATGTAGATTTGAATGCTTCAATTAAGCGTTTAGAAAAGCATCAGCAACTCCTAGATTTGGATCAAGATGTTAGAGATATGATACTTTTATCTTTACCATATAAGCGTATCCATCCTCGTTTTCTGGATGAAAACGGAAATATTACTGAAGCGTTCGACCAACAATTTGGCTCAACTTCTGACGATGAGGAAGTTGTTGATCCAAGGTGGAATGCGCTAAAAAAATTAAAAAATTAAATATTAGAACTTACTAGAATGGCACATCCTAAGCGAAAAATCTCCAAGGCTAGACGCGACAAAAGAAGAGCGCACCATGCTATTTCAGAAACTACATTAGCTAAGTGCTCGAACTGTGGTGCTTTTCATAAATACCATCATGCTTGCCCAGAGTGTGGTTATTATAGAGGACGACAAGTACTTAGTATAAATAACTAAACTTAGTCAGATGATAATAGCTGTAGATGCGGCTGGTGGTGATTTTTATCCTGAGAATCCTGTATTAGGCTCAAAAATGGCTCTGGATCTACATCCAGAGCTTCATATTTTGCTGGTAGGTCCCAAAGGACTCATCGAGCAGGAACTACAAAAGCACAGTATTAATACCGAGCGTATTACGGTGATCGATGCTCCTGACATCGTTTCTATGACCGATTCGCCATCTACAGCTTTAAAACAAAAGCCAAACTCTTCCCTTGCGGTTGGACTTTCACTTCACAAAAGTGGAAAGTGCGATGCCTTTGTAAGTGCGGGTAATACAGGGGCACTTATGGCCGCCTCCATGTTTATTTTAGGGAAATTGGAGGGTGTTTCTCGCCCTACAGTAGCTACTTATTATCCTTCTTTAAAAGGATTTAGGCTAATCATTGATGCGGGAGCTAATCTGGAAATTAAACCAGAAATGGCTCGTCAATTCGCAGTAATGGGTCAAATTTATGCTCAAGAAATTATGGGTATAGATTCACCTAAAATTGGCCTCATTAATGTTGGAGAAGAAGAGGGAAAAGGCACCGACCTGCACAAGGAAATTTATCAGCATCTAAAGTCAGTACCTAATTTTATTGGGAATGTTGAAGGGCGAGACATACTCAAGCCAAAAGCGGATATTTACATTACCGACGGCTTTGTTGGCAATGTAATACTAAAACTAGGTGAATCTATTCCTGAAATTTTAGGAAGTTTGATTCATCAAACTATGCAAACGAAACAGTTATCGCCGGAACAACTACAACTTATTCAGGGCATTTTATCAGAGTCCTTATCTCCATTTGAGTATGAACGAGTAGGTGGTTTACCATTTTTAGGGGTGAATGGAATTAGTATTGTGGGTCATGGAGGAAGTTCACCTTTAGCCCTAAAAAATATGATTCAAGTTGCCTTAGACTGTATCGAGCATTCCATGAACGAGAAGATAATTGCTTCATTAAATTAAAGACGGTCAGAATGGAACCAATCAGAGCTACTATAACAGCGGTAGGACATTTTCTTCCAGAGGATAAACTAACCAACTTCGACCTTGAAAAAATGGTCGAAACCAATGATGAGTGGATTCGAACTAGAACAGGGATTGAAGAACGAAGAATCTTAAAAGATCCAGAGAAAGCCACTTCCTATATGGCTGCTGAAGCGGCCAAAGAAGCTTTAGAAGAAGCAGGCGTTCAACCCGAAGAAGTGGATTTAATTATCGTTGCTACCGTAACCCCAGATTATATTTTTCCTTCTACTGCTTGCTTGGTACAAGATGCTATTGGTGCTAAAAATGCTTTTGCTTTCGATTTATCAGCGGCTTGCTCGGGTTTTATTTATGCTTTAACGAATGGTGCTGCCTTTATAGAGAGTGGTCGGTACAAAAAAGTATTGGTCATAGGAGCAGATAAAATGTCTTCAATTATCGACTATACCGATCGAACAACCTGTATTATATTTGGAGACGGGGCAGGGGCGGTACTTTTAGAGCCTTCTACGGACGGAACTGGAATCATCGATAGTATTCACTATACAGAGGGTGATACCAATTGTCATCTTGTTCAAAAAGGAGGGGGAAGTAGATATCCGGCCTCACATGAAACAGTGGATCAGCACATGCATTTCATCAAACAAGATGGTAAAGCTGTATTCAAAAAAGCTACAGTTGGCATGGCAGATGTGTCGGCTGAGATAATGGAGAGAAATAATTTAACTCCAGACGATGTTAAATGGTTGGTGCCGCATCAGGCTAATCTGAGAATTATTGACGCCACAGCTCGTAGAATGGGGCTTGGTACCGAAAAGGTCATGATTAACATCAATAAGTATGGAAATACCACAGCGGGAACCATTCCTTTGTGCTTATATGATTGGAAAGATCAATTATCTAATGGAGATGGACTTATTCTAACCGCTTTTGGTGGAGGATTTACTTGGGGTGCTGTTTATCTAACTTGGGGTGGTAAGTAATGAAAGCTTTTGTGTTTCCAGGACAAGGTTCCCAATTCGTAGGTATGGCAAAAGAACATTACGATCAAAATTCTAATGTCAGAGAACTTTTTGATCAAGCCGATGAAATACTCGGATTTTCTTTGACTAATATCATGTTCGATGGGCCGGAAGATACATTAAAGCAGACTGAATACACTCAGGCGGCTATATATCTGCACTCTATTGCTTTGTATATGGATCAAGGGGAAACACCATCTTGTGTAGCGGGTCACTCCCTAGGAGAATTCACGGCATTAACGGCGGCGGGTGTTTTGAGTTTTGAACAAGGTCTTGAGCTTGTCCGGAAGCGTGGTGTATTGATGCAGTCGGCTGGTGAAAAGATGGATGGTACTATGGCTGCAATCATTGGGCTCGACGATGAAAAGGTAGAAGAGCTTTGTCATAATATCTCTACAGGTGAAAACCTTATCGTTGCTGCTGCAAATTTCAATTCAACAGGTCAGGTAGTTATATCGGGTAGTACAAAAGGAGTTGAAATGGTGGTAGAATTAGCTAAAAGTGAGGGTGCTCGAATGGCCATGCTTTTACCGGTCAGCGGAGCTTTTCATTCCGAGCTTATGAAACCGGCATTTGAAGATTTCAAAGAATTTCTTTCAGAAATCCCATTTAATGATGCAAAAGTACCTGTGTATTCCAATGTGGACGCCACAGCATCTCAATCGGCTGGTGAGCTAAAAGAAAAAGTATTGCAACAGCTTATCAGTCCTGTTCGATGGACACAGACCATTATAAATATGATGGCTGATGGAGTTACTGATTTAGTTGAGATTGGGCCGGGGAAAGTATTACAGGGTCTAGCTAAACGAATTGAACGTTCTTTAAACACTCAAGGCATACAATAATATCATGAGTCAATACACATTAGATTTAACCGGAAAAGTAGCCTTAGTCACAGGTGGCAGTAGAGGCATAGGAAAAGCAATTGCATTGGCGCTCGCTGAAAAAGGAGCAAAAGTAGCATTGACATACTCAAGGTCCGCTGATGCAGCAGAAGAAGTTAAAACCGCCATTGAATCTTTGGGCACACAAGCTATGATTATTCAAGCGGATGCTGCCAGTTTCGAAGGTGCTAATGAAACTGTTTCAGCAATCATTGCCGAGTGGGGTGGTTTGGATATTCTGGTCAATAATGCGGGTATTACTAAGGATGGCTTGATATTACGCATGACAGAAGAACACTGGGATCAGGTCATGGAAACTAATCTTAAAAGTATATTCAATTATTGTAAGGCGGTTGCTCGACCGATGATGAAAGGCGGGGGTGGATCGGTCATTAATATGGGATCCATTGTTGGAATTACTGGAAATGCCGGTCAAAGTAATTATGCAGCTTCAAAAGCAGGACTCATAGGATTTACTAAATCATACGCTAAAGAACTTGCCTCTCGAAATGTAAGAGCCAATGTTATTGCACCGGGGTATATATTAACCGATATGACAGATGCACTGGATGAAAAAGTACTGGAAGGAATTACCAATGCAACTCCATTAGGTCGCGCTGGTAATGTGGAAGAAGTTGCTGCTGCATGCGTATTTCTAGCATCGGATTTAAGCAGCTATATCACCGGTGAAGTTATCCGGGTTGATGGGGGCATGGCTATTTAATCCTACGCTCTATTTATGAGCAAGATATTATTAAGTTTCTTAAATTATTACATTACTAACTACCATTAAACTATAGGACGTATTATGTCACAAGATGTAGAATCAAAAGTAAAAGAAATCATCATCGATAAATTAGGTGTAGATGAATCAGAAGTTGTAGCTGAAGCAAACTTCACCAATGACTTAGGTGCTGATTCACTTGACACTGTAGAATTAATCATGGAATTCGAAAAAGATTTCGATCTAAGCATTCCTGACGAAGATGCAGAAGGTATTGCTACTGTAGGCGATGCTGTGAAATACATCCAAGGAAAACTCGCTTAATTTATATAGCACTTCATGAGTTCACGACGAGTAGTAATTACAGGTATAGGCGCTCTAACCCCCGTTGGTAAGAGCGCTCCTGAATTCTGGAATGGCTTATTATCTGGCACTAGCGGTGCAAGACCTATCGATATGTTCGATACAACTGGTTTTGCTTCTACTTTTGCTGCATTAATTGATGATTACGATTCCTCCCATTATTTCGATAAAAAAGAGGCAAGGCGGTTGGACCTAGTTGCTCAATATGCCTTAGTAGCATCAGAAGAAGCTATACTTGATTCAAAATTAAACCTCGATGAAATTGATAAAGATCGAGTAGGTGTTCATGTTGGAACCGGAATTGGTGGTATGAAAACCTTCTATGATCAGTCAATATCATATAGTGAACGTGGACCTAGAGGGGTATCACCCTTCTTCATTCCCATGCTTATTCCGGATATAGTTTCCGGGCAAATATCCATTAAATATGGATTTAGAGGCCCTAATTTTTGTGCAGTAAGTGCCTGTGCAACGGGTTCTCATAATATTGGTATCGCCTATGATATGATTCGATATGGTCAATCTGATTATGCAATCACAGGTGGTACGGAAGCTCCAGTAACTCAGATTGGAATTTCTGGATTCAATGCCATGAAGGCCATGAGTACTCGAAATGATGATCCTGAAGCGGCTTCTAGGCCTTTTGATATCGATAGAGATGGATTTGTTCTAGGTGAAGGTGCTGGAATCATGGTTTTGGAATCATTAGATTCGGCTCTTGAGCGTGGAGCACGAATCTATGGAGAAGTAGTCGGATATGGTTATTCCGCCGATGCTTATCATATTACTGCTCCAGACCCTGAAGGAAATGGTGTTATTTTAGCTATGAAAAATGCACTCAAATCAGCAAATATTTCACCAGAAGACGTAGATCATATCAATATGCACGGAACTTCAACTCCATTGGGCGATATTGCAGAGACCAATTCGATCAAGAAAGTTTTTGGTGACCATTCGTATAAAATAAATTTAAATTCGACTAAATCTATGACAGGTCATACTCTAGGTGCCGCGGGCGCAATAGAGTCGTTGGCGTCTGTGCTAGCTTTATATCACGGTATTGTACCACCTACTATTAATTTAGAGAATCAAGATCCACAATGTGATCTTAATTACACTCCAGTCGATCCTGTTGCACGGGAACTCACCTACGCTCTGAATAATGCGTTTGGCTTTGGTGGTCATAACTCCACCTTAGTATTTAAGCGTTTTGGAGATGCATAAATGTTTGGTTGGATTAGATCCCGTTTTATAAAAACGGGGTCCACTGTAACTCATTCAAATACCTCTGAAAATCTCGCTACCCAAGAACGATTTTTAAAATTGGAAGGTATTCTAGGCTTCAAACCCTCCAATTTGGCTTTATATGAAAAAGCCCTTAGACATCGTTCAACCACCAGTTTGGAACAATATGAGAGTTACGATTCCTACGAACGTTTAGAGTTTTTAGGTGATGCCGTTCTTGACTTAATCAGTGCCGAATTACTTTTTGAAAAGTACCCTGAGGAAGACGAAGGTTTTTTAACAAAAAATCGTGCCAAAATGGTTAGAGGTGAAACCCTATCCAATCTTTCTAAAGATTTAGGAATTGAAGCACTATTAGAGTTTAGTGATACCAAAGGTGGAGTTACTCGATCAAAAGGCATACTAGCAGATATATTTGAGTCATTAGTAGCCGCTATTTATATCACAGAGGGATATGCAGTTACATACGATTTTGTAAAGGAAGTGTATAACAAACATCTAAACTTCGACGAACTCGCAAAAATCAATGATAACTTCAAGAGTACACTATTAGAGTTTGCCCAAGCAAATAAAATGGATCTCCCAGAATATAAGGTAGTAGGAGAAAAAGGCCCGGGGCATAATCGTACCTTTGATGTTGAGGTGATGTTAGGATCTAAGGTTTTAGGTATAGGAACTGGAAAGAGTAAGAAGAAAGCAGAACAAGCGGCAGCAAGAAATGCACTTGAATCGTTAGATGTAGCTTAAACATTTCGTTAAATTCCTTACATTCTTACCGTCTATGTGTTACAGCTGCATAGACTACTTTATATTATTCCGTAGGGATGCCCCATGTTTGTTCAACTCTTAAAACCAGAATTCGATGAGCTTATCCAAAAAAAAGATTGGATAACTCTAAAAGAAGTTCTGTCGGATGTACCCCCGGCAGATATTGCTGAGTTATTGGTTGAACTTGAAGGAGATGTTGCAGTAGTCGTATTCCGTTTACTGAAAAAGCCTATTGCAGCAGATGTATTTGCTGAATTACCTTCAAATAAGGGTGTTACACTTCTAGAGTTGTTTACAAAACAACAGCTTTCAGATGTGATGAGTAATTTAGAGCCCGATGAGCAAGTAGCATTGATGGAGGAATTACCGGGAGATCTTACGCAACGGGTCATGAATTCAATGAAGCCATCGGATCAGCTACAGGTGAAGAAATTATTAGGCTACCCTGAGGATTCTGTCGGTCGATTAATGACTCCACGCTATGTGAGAGTTAAATCAGATTGGTCGGTAAAGCGAAGTATGGCACATATTAGAAAGTATGCTGCTATGGCCGAGACTTTGAATGTTATTTATGTGGTAGATGACCGTGAAAAACTCATCGATGATCTGAGAATCACCGAGCTCATTGTGGCTGAAGATGATGAAACTATTTCAGCTCTAATGGATGAGAATTTTAGTGCATTAAGTGTGCTTGATGATCAGGAAGAAGCCGTTAAGATGTTGGCAAAGTATGATAGGGTAGCATTACCTGTAGTAGATACGGATGGTGTACTTGTGGGCATTGTGACCGTAGATGATGTGATTGATGTAGCGGAAGAAGAAACCACAGAGGATATGCAGAAAATGGCCGCTATGGACGCATTGGATGATTATTATTCTCAAACACCCATTCTTCAAATGGTTAAAAAACGTTTGGGTTGGTTGGTTGTTCTATTTGTAGGACAAATTTTAACCGCATTAACAATGGGACAATACGAAGAATTATTGTCCAAGATTGTGTTTCTATCATTTTTTGTCCCGTTAATCATTTCTAGTGGAGGGAACTCAGGCGCTCAAGCAGCAACTCTGGTAATCCGAGCACTAGCTACAGATGATATTGATGCCGATGACTGGAAAAAAGTATTTTTCCGTGAACTCACATCGGGTTTGGTTTTGGGAATTCTCATTGGATTACTAGGATTTATAACCCTTTTAGTGTGGGACTTTACTGCCTCAGGATATATTGATCAACAGTCGATTCTAACGGCTTTGGTCATTGGTTTGAGTCTGCTGTCCATTGTACTGTTTGGTAACTTTATTGGTGCCATGTTACCTTTTATATTATCAAAACTAGGGCTAGACCCAGCGGTTTCATCCGCTCCATTTGTAGCCACAGTGGTCGATGTAAGTGGCATTATTATCTATTTTTCGATAGCTATCTTATTTTTACGGGAAATAATACTATAGTGAGAACTAACAACTTTCCCATATTAAACTATTTCAATCATCTACTCATAACGTATAACAATAAAAAATAGACAATCTAGTATTATGCAGGTTTACCATGATTTAGTAAAACGAGTACTCGAAAATGGCGTACGTAAAGAAAACAGAACAGGAACGGATACCATTTCTAATTTTGCCGAATTTTATAAGGTAGATCTATCAGAAGGTTTTCCATTATTAACTACCAAAAAAGTTTTTTTCAAATCGGTCATTCTTGAACTTTTGTGGTATCTACGGGGTGAAGATCATATTCGTTGGTTGAGAGATGATAACAACGTCCATATTTGGGATGCTTGGGCCGATGAAGATGGGCATGTAGGCCCGATTTATCCCGTTCTTTGGAGAAGGTTCCCTTACCTTCAACAGCACCAGAATGAAGATGGCACTACCGAGTGGAGGAGGGAAGAGTTTGATCAAGTGAAGAATGCCATTCATATGCTTAAAACAAATCCAAATTCGAGACGAATCGTTGTGAGTACGTGGCATCCTGGTTTGTTACCTCAGATGGCTTTACCGCCATGTCACATCATGTATATTTTTAATGTATCAAATGGAAAGCTCAATTGTCATCTCACGCAACGTTCTGGGGATATAGCTCTTGGAATACCTTTTAACTTGGCTTGTTATTCTGCCTTGACCATGGCTATTGCTCAGGAAGTAGGCTTAGAACCTGGAACCTTTGCTCATACCATAGTAGACGCGCATATCTACGTCAATCACATCGACGGATTGAAGGAACAGCTTACTCGTACCCCAAGAGCCTTGCCACAATTAAAGATTGCAAATAAATCTATTGACGATCTTGAATTCGGTGATTTCGAGCTCATTGGTTACGATCCTGATCCACTTATTCGTTTTGAAGTAGCCGTATAATCGATAAACTATGATCAAGATTATAATTATTGCAGCCCATGATCCTAATTTGGTTATAGGAAACGAGGGGAAATTACCCTGGCATTATTCTGAAGATCTTAAGCGTTTTAAGTCTATAACCACGGGGCATCCCATTGTGATGGGTAGAGGGGTGTTTGAAGAGTTAGGAGAAAAGCCGCTCCCTAATCGTCAGAATATTGTTCTAAGCACTACAAGGAATTATGATAATGTAGCTTGTTATACTTCAATGGAGCAAGCTTTAGAGGCCATTGAACGAGAGGGATCCTCGGTTGTTTACATTTTAGGTGGAGGCGTCGTATATGAACAAATCCTACATAAAGCTGATGAGTTAATCATTACTCTCATTCATAAGGAATTTAAAGGGGATACTTTTTTTCCAGAATATCGTGATCAAATTGGTATCCGATGGGAAGAAACAGAACGAACTGATTACGACCATCTTAGCTTCATAAACTATAAGAGAATAGAAACCAATTAGGTTTCAACTTGACCTAAAAAAAGGCCTTAAAAAGGATATCGGCTTATTTTGGATGCACAATGAAATACTTTTCAACGGATTCAGTGAGCGCAATAATGCTCTTCGTATCAGATGCTTTTGAGAATTCTACGGCTACATCGTTTTCTAGTATCCAAATACCATCACTTTTGTATTTGTAAGCTTCCGTCGTACTTTTTTCTATACTGAAGTAGTAATCAATAGATGAATCTTCTATGGCTAAGCCCTGTTCATTCAAGCTGTTTATGGATGATATTTTAAGTGCTTCAACCTGTTTTTTTGTTGGTTTTTTTTCGAAAAAAGTGGTTCGAAATAGGGACCTATTCAAAAACCGGGTGCATAAATCTGCTAAAATAGGGTCAGATGAAAACTGCCAAGCCTTAATGCTTTGATATACATCATAATCATCTAGTTGAGCATAGGCGTCTATTACTTTTTTGGAGATGGTTTTTTCTGCAGACGGTTGTTCGCGCAAAAAATATTCGAGTTGTAAGCTACCTTTGGGAATCTCAGTATTAGTAAGCATCAAATCTGAGACTCTTCTAAATATAGACCGTATTAATGCATCAGCACCTAATACCGTTTTGTGCAAGTACACTTGCATGTACATCAATCTTCTGGAAATGATATAATTCTCAATAGCATAGATACCTTTCTTTTCGATGACAATGGTACCCTTGTGTACTCTCATGGTTTTAAGTATACGCTGTATTCCTACAGAACCTTCGGAAACACCTGTGAAGAAACTATCCCGTTTTAAATAGTCTAATCGGTCCAAGTCTAATTGAGAGGAAACCAATTGATGTAAGAATTTTTTAGGGTGTTTGTCTGTGAATATTTCAATGGCTGTGTCTAGTGCCCCATTAAATTGCTTGTTCAATTCATGCATGATAGCCAAACTCATCATTTCATGATTGAAATCTTGTAGTAGTGAGTGTTCAAGTGTATGTGAAAGTGGACCATGACCCACATCATGTAGTAATAGAGCTATAAGAGTGCCTTCAAATTCGGAATTACTGATGGTGGTATCTTTTTCACGAAGATTTTTAAGTACGCGTTGCCCCAATTCAAGTGCCCCGAGTGCATGAGAAAAACGAGAGTGTTCGGCCGCTGGGAAAACTAAGTAACCCAAACCTAGTTGTCTAATTCTGCGAAGTCTCTGAACATAGGGGTGATCGATAAGTTGAAGGATAATACCTTTTGGCACAGAAATGAATCCGTGGACTGGGTCATTAAATATTTTATATCGGGTACTTTTATCCATTCTCTAGCTTTGTTAATGATCTAAAGATAACAAAAAAGTCTCCAACCCTTTTACCTCTGGCAGAGGGGTAGGACGTTGAGTTTGGAGATCAAACCACACTCCTGTTGTTTCTGCAATGGCATGTAACTTATGAGTACTCTTGGAGTATATCCCTTGTAGAGCGGATATACGGACTCGTTCAACCCGAATAATCCCACTTCCGATGAGAAGTACCTCGGGGTATGTGATAGGAGCGATATAGTCTATTTTTGCTTGCCGTAATACAAAGCTTTTACCCTCTGAAATGTCGTTCATCCATTCGGGAATCTGCTGCACAAAATTCAGTCGAGCTTCTTCAAAATAACTGTTAAAAACAGCATTATTCACATGATTTAGAGCGTCTAAATCGTTGAAGCGAACAGGTAGTTCAATCCAGTGCTTGAACGCATCATGGTTATAAACTTTGGGTATCATAGGATTGAGTTAATTATCTGTTCATCGAAGAAGGTGAATTCCGTATATTAAGGCAAAGTTAACGTAATTTTAACATAAATGATGAATCCTTCTGAATTACAGTTTCTAGAACGCTTACTTACAACTCCAAGTCCAACCGGCTATGAATCAGAAGGGGTGAAAGTTTGGAAACAATACACCGAGCAATTTTCTGATGAGATCATTACCGATGCCTACGGGTCATGCGCTGCTCGTTTACAAGTAGCAGAAGAGCATAGCACGGTGCTCATAGAAGCTCATTGCGATGAAATTGGCATGGTGGTTCAGCACATAAGTGAACAGGGTTTTGTGTACGTTAATAAGTTAGGAGGCAGTGATTCTACCATTGCCAGGGCAAAAAAAGTCATCATACATAACAGAAATGGACAGGTTTCAGGCGTTACGGGCAATACCGCCATTCACCTTCAGACCAATAAAAACGGAGGTGGTAAAGAGCCATCTTGGAAAGATATCTATGTAGATATTGGTGTGAGCAGTAAAGAGGAGGCATTAGAGCTCGTTCAAATCGGAGACCCAATTACCTACGAAGCTAGTTTTGAGTTTTTGAACGATGATATTATTACGGCTCGAGCTTTAGATAATCGAATTGGTGGGTTCATTATTGCTGAAGTACTACGCAAATTATCTCTTGAGCGAGATCGGCTAGCCGTTAATGTGATAGCCGTTAATTCTGTTCAGGAAGAGGTGGGTGGTTTTGGCGCACGTATGATGACCTATCGATTAGATCCAGATATTGCACTTGTTACGGATGTTACTCATGCCACCGACACTCCTGGGATAGATCAAAAAGAACACGGTACCGTTAAACTAGCAGCTGGACCTAGTATTCAACATGGTGGAGCCAATCATCCCAGTCTTGTTCGTTATTTAGAAGATGTGGCAAAATCTAAAGAGATCCACATTCAGCATGAAGCCACTAGTGTGCGAACAGGAACGGACACAGATAGTATTTTTTATCAAAAGACCGGAGTTCCTTCGGCCTTGATTTCACTTCCTTTACGATATATGCATTCTCCGGTTGAAATCTGTTCACTCCAAGATGTTCATGCTCTTATAGACCTTATGTATGAAGCGGTAATGGGTTTTACTAAAGATCAAACATTCACCGTGCATTAGCGCTATGCCCGGGTAATAGCCTTTTCAATACGATTGACTAGGGCATCCTTCATGGGATGTTGGTATTCTGAACTTCTAATATCCTCTATGTAGATGGTTTTTAAATTATTATGATCTGCTCTTCTGAAGCAATCATATAAATTCTTTGCAAATGCCAACCAATCTCCTTGCCAATCTAACTGTTCAAAATAAGTGAGTGTCTCGGTAGTGGTGATATTTTTTGAAAAGTTTTTCAGAGAAATCAGCATACATGCATCCTTTTCAATCATTGAAGGATTTTCTGGCATCCATTCTACTCGTGCATTGGGCGCATAATGACGATATTTTTGGCCGGGACTACGAGGAGCAGCTTGGGCAGGTTCAACCCGGGTGGAAAGGGGGGCAATAGCACATAAGTCCTCTGCGGTTATCGCACCTGGTCGATGAATTATGAGTTCATTATTCAATATTTCAACAACTGTAGACTCAAGACCGTAATCACATGACCCGCCGTCTAAAATGGCAATTTCAGAACCAAAATCCTCGTAAACATGATTGGGTTTTGTTGCACTTGGAGTTCCGGAAATATTAGCACTTGGAGCTACTAGAGGTCCAGTATTTCTAATTAACTCTAAGGTCAAGGGATGATTGGGCATTCGAAGGGCAACCGTTGGTAAACCTGCCGTAACTATCGATAAGACCTTTGAATTGGCAGGGAAAAGAATGGTTAAGGGCCCTGGCCAAAATCGATTCATGAGTTCTTTATGGAGTGGACTTAGCTCTTCTATGAATTCATCTAATTGATCTTTATGGGCGATATGAATAATTAATGGGTTATCGGAGGGTCGATTTTTTAAGCTATAGACTCTATTAATGGCAACTGGATTCCATGCATGAGCGGCTAAACCGTAAACGGTTTCAGTAGGAATCGCAACAACTTCTCCGTTTTTAATTCTTTTAATATAGGGTTCTAGTTGGCTACTCATGACTTGTAAAGGATAAAAACCGGTTAGTTTTGTGATTCATAGATGCGTTTGAGTAACTGGATGGCGTTGGTAATATCTGTTATTTCTTCAAATAAAAAACGGATGGCATCTTCTTTTTGAATCAGTCGGAATCGATCGTTAGCTACTTCTTTGATCTGTGAAAGCTGCTGTGTAAAGTGAGCTTGTTCATAATAAAAAGAGCCTAATTCAGACTTAGTTTTTGGGCACATACACCACATTTTACCTACACGAAGTGTAATCTTCACAAAATATAATTGCGAAGCATACCATTGTAATTCTCTGGTTTGATACAACCTTACCGCTTCTTCGGGTAAAGGCCCAAACCGGTCTTTAACTTCATCTTTCCAATCTGTAAGCTGCTCGGGTTTAGTAGCGTTCGCGAGTTTCCGATACAGATTTAACCGCTCTACATTGTCCATTACATAATGATGAGGTAGAAGGGCTGACTCATCCATTTCTATGGTGGTTTCTGGTGTTTTAGGCTTCGATTTTTCTGTATCAAAAAGATGATTGAATTCGGTTTCTTTTAATTCTTGAACCGTTTCATCTAAAATTTTTGTGTAGAGCTCAAAGCCTATGTCATTAATAAAACCACTTTGTTCACCACCTAAGATGTCGCCTGCTCCTCTAATATCTAAATCCCGCATGGCAATATTAAAACCGGACCCCAGTTCAGAAAATTCTTCAAGTGCAATGAGTCTTTTTCTGGCTTCAGGAGTTAATAGCTCAATAGGTTTAGTAACTAGATAACAAAAAGCTTTACGATTCGATCGCCCAACCCGACCCCTTAATTGATGAAGCTCCGCCAACCCAAAGTTTTCGGCATGATTGATGAGTATGGTATTAGCATTACTTATATCTATTCCATTTTCTACGATATTGGTTGACACCAATACATCGAAGCGATGATCATAAAAATCCCTAATAATCTTTTCTAACTCGGAGGCCTTCATCTGTCCATGCGCATGTCGAACTCTTATCTCGGGTACTAAGCTCCGAATCATATGAGCCATTTCATCAATATTTTTGACCCGATTGTGAATGAAGAATACCTGACCTCCCCGCGAGATTTCTTGTATAATAGCATCTTTAATTAGGCCCTCATCAAAAGAGTGAATCTCAGTTTCTACGGGTTGTCGGTTAGGGGGTGGGGTAGAAATGATACTTAGGTCTCTAGCTCCCATTAATGAGAACTGAAGGGTACGAGGAATAGGGGTTGCGGTTAGTGTTAAGACATCTACAGTAGCTTTTAGAGCTTTTAGTTTTTCTTTAGCTGCAACACCAAAACGTTGTTCTTCATCGATAACAATTAACCCTAGATCTTTAAAAGCCAAATCTTTCGACAAAATACGATGCGTACCAATGAGAATGTCAATATCACCTTTTTCGGCTCCTTCTATGATTGTTTTCTGTTCTTTGGCACTTTTAAAACGAGACAAGGCTTCAATCTTTACCGGAAAGTCTTTCATTCTCCGTTCAAAAGTCTTGAAATGTTGATCTGCTAATAGAGTAGTGGGTACTAAAACGGCAACCTGTTTATGATCCATAACCGCTTTGAAAGCCGCACGTATGGCCACTTCTGTTTTCCCAAAACCTACGTCCCCACAAACCAGTCGGTCCATGGGTTGTTCGCTCATCATATCGGTTTTAACGAGCCTAATGGCTTGGTCTTGATCTACGGTTTCTTCGAATTCGAATCGCGCTTCCATTTCCACTTGCCAAGGAGTGTCATCAGAATAAGCAAAGGCCTTTTGCATTTTGCGTTTTGCGTAGAGATCAATTAAATCACGCGCAATATCTTTTACTTTAGCTCGTGTTTGAGCTTTCTTTTTGGCCCATTCACCAGATCCAAGCTTGGTTATCCTTGGTGCAGTCCCCTCTTTAGCAGAATATTTCTGTAACTTGTGAAGGCTACTTAAATTTACATAGAGAGTAGAGTTTTCCTGATATTCTAGAACAACAACTTCCTGTAAAACTCCTTTTACTTCAATTTTTTTAAACCCAGCAAATTTACCGATGCCGTAATCTACGTGAACTACATAATCACCTAGATTTAAATCGTGTATTTCTTTGAATGATATTCCCCCGCTGAAGCGTCGCTTTTTTACTTTAGGGCGATGATATCGGTTAAATATTTGATGATCGGTGTATACGGCTATGCGAGCATCTTCTAGTATAAAGCCCCTGTGTATGGATTGGGAAAGTAATGCATATTGGAAGGTGGAAGTAACAGGATCGAGTAATTCCTCAAATCGCTCCACTTGACCTTGATTATCGCAACAGATAGTGAGTTCAATCTTTCGTTCACTTAGCGATGTAATATCCTCTTTTAATCGCTGTATAATGCCATTGAAATCGGGTTGGGCCTGTGCATTAAAATCCAAGACTTTAACTTCGGATAGAGGCTCACTAAAGCCAGCATAACTAATGGAAAGGGCCTTCGATTGTAGTTCTTCCATTAGATTATTACCGCTGTAAAAAAGTTCATGAGGTGATAGGTCATGATCTTTCGGGTTGAATCGCTCTTCAGCTTCTTTAAATTTCTTTTGGAGTCGTGATCGGATTAAGGTCTCATCCTTCAATAGAAAGTGATAGTGCCCCTGTAAGTAGCTAATAAAGCTCTGATATTCACGATTGGGATTATGACTGATATCCGGAACAATGTTAATTTTGTCTAAGAAGGCAATACTCCGCTGTGAATCAGCGTCAAATTCTCGAATGCTTTCAATTTCATCACCAAAGAATTCTAATCGGATTGGGTATTCTCCAGCATAGGGAAAGATATCAACAATACCACCTCTAATGGCCATTTCACCTGGTTCATCTACAAATCGGACTCTTCTATAGCCATGATCAACCAAATGAGTTTCTACGTCTTGAAAGTCATATTCTTTGTTTTTTTCTAATAATAATTGACCTGCTTGGAAGGACTCAGGATGTTGTATCTGATCAAAAAGTGAATCAGCAGAACAGAGTATAATAGATAATTCTTTATCCAGGACTTGCTGTAAAAGTTCTGTTCGCTGAATCAGAACAGAAGAATCACTAATGATATCTTTATCATAGGGCCTTCGATTAAAGGCAGGAAAACTTTTGAATGATGTTATACCACACTCACTTAAATCACTGGCTATGAATTGAAGTTCTTCTTCGGTTTCACAAACTACGACCAAAGAATGTTTAGCATTGTGTAAGGCAATGAGGTAGGAAAGTAGAGAACCCGTAATTCTTTTTAGATGAAGCTGTAAGGGTGAATCGATGGTGGTATTCGATTCAGTATTTCTTAATTCCGAATGGAATGCTTTGACGGTAGATACATTTCCAATTTTTTTTAATAACTCTGCCACTTGATGATAAGGCATTAGGAAATCTCTATGATGGTTTTTAATAGCATATGTTTAAATGCATAATAGAGACTTAGAAAGAGTAGACTAAATCCAAGATACATAGGGTATAAGTCGGTGTAATCAGTGTAGATGATTTCTTCTACTTTTGTTCGTTCTAATTCATCAATTTCCGCATAAATACTCACTAATTCCTGTGTATCCGTAGCTCTGTAATATTTACCCCCCGTTAATTGGGCAACTTTTTTAAGCATATCTTCATCAATATCGACTTGAATATTTCGATACCGTCTACCGAAAATTGGATCATCTACAGGATAGGGAGCGGTTCCTCGAGTACCCGCTCCAATGGTGTATATCTTAATGTCATAGGCTAGAGCTAAATCAGCTGCGGTCACAGGATCTATTTCACCAGCGTTGTTTTGCCCATCCGTGAGCAGTATGATGACTTTACTTTTTGCCTCACTGTCTTTTAGCCTATTTACAGAGGTTGCAATACCCATTCCAATAGCGGTTCCATCTTGAATAACCCCCATTTCAACCTCTTCAATAAGTTCCTTGAGTAAGCGATAATCTAGCGTAGGGGGGCAAACAGTAAAACTTTGCATAGCAAATGAAACCAATCCAATTCGATCCGAAAGTCTTTGATCAATAAAATCTTTCGCCACCATGCGGGCCGCTTCAAACCTATTAGGCTTTAAATCCTCAGCTTTCATAGATGATGAAATATCCAGTGCCATTACAATATCGATTCCTTCTGCATTTCGCTCGACCGTAGTGAGTTGTTCTTGAGGTCGGGCCAAAGCTAGAATCAGAAAACTAAGGCCTAGTAAAAAAAAGAGTTGCTCTGCCCAGTGTAGGTGCTGTTTATAATTGCCCGGTAATTGTTCAAAATCCTCTGTATCTGAATAGAGTAGGGCAGGTTTTTTATTTTTGAAGTGGATGTAAAGATATCGTGCAATAATTAAGGGTAAAGTAGCAAAGGCCCAAAACCATTCGGGATTAGCGAATTCAATCATGATCTTGACTCCTGATGTAACCCATGGCTATGAAGAAAATCATCTTCATGAGACTGCAATCTACGAGCATGCTTACCTTCGGCTTCATGATAAAAAGAATAAGCGTTATCTAGCATATTCAAAAGATTTTCAATGGGAGGTATGTACTTAGCAAATTTGACTCTATCGGCTTCCCTTAAAATTATTTGAACTAATTCTACAAGAGCTAATGGCTCACCTATACGTTGTAAATAATCCAATAGTTCCCTTGATGTAGACTCTAAGGCTGGAAAAGGATATAAATCCTCATAATAGGCGCGAATAGCATCACTAATAGCGCTAACATATTGCTTAATACCCTCCTTGCTTGTGGGCTTATCTTGATTCTTGATAGATTCGAGTTCCGAAAGTAGCTGATTAAGAGGGGAATGATAAGTGGGTATGACAACCGGAATTTGTTCGATTGCATCTTCGGTGTTTCGATTTTTGTAGTATCGGTAGCCTACTAAGAGAGCTAATAGAATGAGCCCAATAATAACATATATCCATGGATTGCTAAACTCATAAATATTCTTAAGTGGTTTAAATGAAGCCGAGTCAGTAGCGGCATCATAGCTATCTAAAACAGAGGAGAAAGTAAGACTAATTGGAGGTGCAACAAGTGCAATAGTATCGTTTGGTTGCAGGTATAGAACCGTTAAATCGTCAAGTTCAACATCTTGATTACCAAAGTATTGCAAAGTATATATGACGCTATCTTTAGATGCGCTAGAACCAGAAGTTGTACTTAATAGGTGAAGAGTGTTAGGAAAGGCAGAAGAGTCGGGGAATACAAGTTGCACCTCTTCGTATTTGGTAGCTACTAAGGTTAGTTCAAAGGGTACTCCTACAGAAATTTGATTCGTAGAACCATAACTGCTAACCAAATGGTTACTTTGCTGTTCATTTTGATTACCTAAATAGTAGACATAGTCTGCTGCTTTTATTGGTTGAACCATATAAAGAAGTAAACAAATTATAAAAGCAAAAAAACGGTATCTTAGTCGCTTAATTCTCATTAAAACCATTAATTTTTAGCACTTCAAAATAAGAACATTGCTGAAAAATAATGGAATATTTTGTATCAACTTTAGGTTTCAGTAGTTTAGTTGAGAATTCAGTTTTACCCTAACCATTTGCAAAAGAATCATAAAATAAAGCTAAAGTCTTTTTGCTTTAGATGCGTGTATTTAGCCGCTTTATTGGCAAGTTTAACGTTTTCTTGCTTCCAACAAGATCCTATTCTTCAGAAGCCTCTCACTATTGCAACGGAAATAGCAGAGCAGTACCCTCTAGATGCCTTCGGATACCCCACAAGTGTTGGTCACATCAAAAGGGATGTAATTCAACCAAATGAAAGTTTATATGCTTTATTAGAGGAGATGGGTATGCCTAGAGATTCTATTTATCAGGTTTCTAGAATGTTAAATAGAAACTTTGGTTTTAGATTCGTTAAAGAAAATCAGGTGTTTTTCCGTTACGAAAAAAAAACGCCTTCATTGGGTAAGAAATACGCTCCAATTCTAATATTGATGGAATCAAATGTTCGGTACCTGAAAATTGATTGGCAAAACAATCTATTGGTTGAAGCCTCTTCTAAACCCATTGAAATACGATTACGACAAGTTGAGGGCATTATATCATCATCCCTCTACGAGTCCTTAATTAGTCAAGGCCATTCAACAGGAGTAGGTATTGAGTTAAGTGAATTATTTGCATGGCAAATAGATTTTTTCACCCTTTATAAGGGTGATCGATATCGAGCTATATATGAGGAATTTATCTCCGATGGTGAAGTCGTAGGTGTAGGACGTGTGATTGCCGCTGAATTTATCCATCAAAATAGACGGTTTGAAGCCTATTATTATTCCGATGAGCAACAACAAGGATACTATGATGCGGATGGGAATGGTATTCAAAAAGCACTTTTGAAAGCCCCCTTTACTTACAATCAGCGTATTAGTTCTAGTTTTAATTACAACAGATTTCATCCAGTGCTAAAACAGCGGGTGCCACACACTGGTACCGATTATGCTGCTCCACTAGGTACACCTGTTATTGCTGTTGGTGATGGAGTGGTTACCGAATCTCGCTATCGTGGTGTCAACGGAAATATTGTACAGATTCAGCATAACGGTATGTATCGAACGGCTTATTTACACTTAAATGGTTTTGGGCCAGGTATTAGGAAAGGGGTAGAGGTAAAACAAGGGCAAGTTATCGGATATGTGGGAAGAACAGGGAGAGTTACTGGCGTTCATTTGCATTATACTCTCTACAAAAACAATGTACCCGTGAATTCTGTTCAAATTGATTTGCCATCGCAAGAATCCATTAAAGATAGTTCTAGAGATAGCTTTGCACTAGAAGTTCAAAAATTGAGTTACTTATTGAGTCAGGGTGGAATAGTTATGGCGATTAATAACGATTTAAACGCCGGCGGAAAAAGCTCATAAGCGGCTGTACATAGGATTCATTCGTATTTACTACAATGCTATCCATTTGCAGCTTAATCATTTGCTTATCAAAAGCTTCATAGCGTTCTTTACGCCTTAATTTTATGGCGGATCGGACCGTTTTACTTGATGTATCAACGAGCACGTGCTGTCCCTTTTCTGCATCATATAACGGTAAAAGTCCTAGGTTTGGAAGTTCTTCTTCAAAAGGATGCCTCACATGTAGATTTACGAGGTCATGCTTTTGGTTGGTAATCTTTAAGGCTGTTTCATAGGATTGATCTTGAAAATCAGAAGCTAAAACTACAATCGATCTTCTATTGAGCAATCGGTTCACATAGTTAAGAGCGTTACTTAGATCGGTACCCTTTCCTTTGGGCTGAGTAGTATAAAGCTCTCGGATAATGCGGAGTACATGCTTTTTTCCCTTTTTTGGGGGCACTACTTTTTCAATGTCATCACTGAAGAGTATTAAGCCTACTTTATCTCCATTCTGAATAGCGCTAAAAGCAAGAACCGCACAAATTTCAATGGCTAATTCAGATTTTGAGTATTGCAGGGTGCCTAATTTCCCACTATTGGAAATATCTACACAAAGCATAAGAGTTTGCTCACGCTCTTCTTCAAATATTTTGATGAAGGGTTCACCTGTTCGTGCCGTTACATTCCAATCAATTTGCCGTATATCGTCCCCATAGGAGTAAGATCTTACTTCCGAAAAAGCCATACCACGGCCTTTAAATGCCGACTGATATTCTCCACCAAATAGATTGTTTACCAATCCTTTGGTTTGAATCTCGAGTTTGCGAATCTTTTTTAAAACTTCTTTTGAAATCATAGGAATAACCGTTATCCAATGGTAGAAATTATTATGTTTAGATGCATTGAAAAATCACCTGTTACGTATTTTATCCACACATGAGTCTGGAATATTCTAGGGCAATTATTTTACGGTGTATAGATTATCAAGAGTCTAGTAAGATTATAACCGTACTCACGCGAGAGCAGGGGAAATTCGCGCTAATGGCGCGTGGGGCTAAAAAACACAAAAGCCCATTTGCTGCGGTATTAGAACCTGGCAATCTATTAGATATTGGTTATGTATATAAAAGCAGTCGTAACGTTCAAGATTTGCGCTCTGTCGATACGGTACATTTGGTGGATACATTACGAACTCGAATTGATGCATGGTATTTACTGTTTGAAATTTTAGATCGTGTGAATCTCTTAATCCATGAACACGAGAACAATGAATGGATATTTCAACTACTGGAACAATTTCTACCATGGTTTACAAAACAGCAAAAAACTTATTACAATGTCTTACCGTACCTACTCATTCGGTTCACTCAGTCTACAGGTATCGATTTACAAGAGGAATTATCGGAAGAAACTACTCGTTCATTCTTACATATTCCAACTGGCACGCTAACCGACCATGAGTTAGACGGTGGGAGATTTGAGTTTAATCAAGTTCAAACAGAGTTTGTTAGGTCGGTTTTACACGGTTCCTCAAAGAAATATTTGGATCAACCATTAAGTAAATCGGAATACATTGAACTGGTACAACATTTAGACTCCTATTTTCATTATCATATTGAGGGTTATCATCCACAGAAGTCTCAAACTTTCTTTGAATTGATTTAAGAATTATTACATGTCTACCAATCGTTATCTAACATATGTACTGTTGTTGCTAATTGGATTAACCATAGGATTTTTATGGGATGGTTATATGGATAGAAACCAACTCAATACCAATGATTCTCTCAAGTTTACAACCATCAGTAAAAGTGACAGCAGCTTTATAGACGAATCCGTCTTATTGGAACTAGGTGAACGGTTTTTATTCCGGAAAGTAGCCGACGAAATAACACCTTCAGTAGTGTATATAGAAACTTTGGTACCTGTAGAATTGCCCCAGGACGGGAATCATGATTTTTCTGATGAATTTTGGAATCGATTTTTACCAAGAAGTGCTAGAAGTGTCGGCTCAGGTGTAATTATTAGCTCAGACGGGTACATCTTAACCAATCATCATGTGATTGAAGGGGCACAGTCCGATGGCATAGAAGTTGTTTTAAATGATAAAAGAGCTTACGCCGCTCAGATTATTGGCTCGGATCCAAGTACAGACTTGGCGGTAATTAAAATCGATGCTGTGAATTTACCCTCTGCCATCATTGGTAATTCTGATTTGGTCCAAGTAGGAGAGTGGGTGATGGCTGTGGGTAATCCGTTCCGCTTGAGAGCTACGGTAACAGCAGGTATAATTAGTGCTTTGGGACGTGATGTCCAAATCATAGATGATCGCATGAGAATCGAGAGTTTTATTCAAACCGATGCCGCAATAAATAAAGGTAACAGTGGAGGAGCACTGGTGAACACAAGTGGCCAACTCATTGGTATTAATACAGCAATAGCTTCACAGAGTGGTAGCTATCAAGGATATGGTTTTGCTGTACCTAGCAATTTAGCCACCAAAGTAGCTTCTGATATCATCACATACGGTAAGGTGCGAAGACCTTTGTTGGGGGTTCAAATACAATCGGTAGATTACAATAGGGCCGTGACATTGGGATTGCCTGAAGTGGTGGGTGTTGAAATTATTGCCTTAAATCCTGGAGGTGCGGCACAACTTGCGGGTATTATGAAAGGGGATGTGGTCCTCAGTGTAGATGACTTTCCGGTAAATGCATCTAATGCTCTACAGGAGCGTATTGCGTTAAAATCACCAGGAAGTGAAACAAAATTGCACATTTGGAGAAATAACGAAGTTATTACTATTAGGGTTGAATTAGATGAACTATCCCTTGTTGCACAAGTCAATGATGAGATAGATGCTTTAGATCAGTTTTTGGGTAATGAAACGGATGAACCCAATTTGACCGAAAACCCAAGAGATGATGGTACTGGGCAGGTATGGTTGAATACCCCATTTGGCTTTGAAATTAACGGCCTTTCTACTCCAGAAGATCCCTCAATGTACGACTGGTATGTCGCAGGTATACAACAAGACTCCGAAGCTTACAAAAGGGGATTAAGAAATGGTGATCAATTGTTACGCATCGATCGCCAACGTATACTAACGCCAATGGACTTGCAGCGATACTTGCAAAACTCTCTCAAAAACTCATATTCCGTATTATTGGAATGCATAACGGAAGATAATGAGAAAAAATTTAGCTACTTCTCTTTTAATAAATAAGAACATGAACTATTTAAAATCTATCATTGGACTCTTGTTGCTAAGTGTACTGATGTTGTTTTGTGCACCGTCCAATGAATTAACCAGCGATAATAATCAGAGTCCATTCATACCTAATTGGTATAGCGCAGATGGGTACGCAAGTGACTCAACAACCGTTTCTTATTTTTATGTTTCGCAGTCAGTAGATTCTTTGTCATCCATTGAAATGGCAAAAAAAGTAGCAGAAGTTGAGTTGATAAATAATATAGACGATCGGGTAGAGGCCTATAGAAGATTGCAAAATGAGTCCGAATTATGGCAAAGTACCGATAGTATTCGGCAGCTTAGAATGGCGATAATTCAGCTCTTAGGTCGTTCTGAAATGGTTCATTCAGTCACTCAAAAAGAAGGGCGATACTATAAAAATTATATACAGATATCCATATCGAAGAATTCCATCATGAGCCAATTACTCGACTCAACAACGCTTGATTCTAAGATAGCTGCCGATGTCATGAGTGAACTATTAGATACTTTGTAGTTTTTACAATTTTAAACGAATCAGCAGTGATTTTACTCGTTACTTCAAAAATTAACTTAACCTTTACATGTGTACTATGAACATTAGAAATATTGTAGCAGGCTTGGCTATTTTGGTCTTGGTTACTTTTTCTGAAAAAGCAACAGGTCAGGATGCCCCCGCTCATGCCATAACCAATGTAACTATCCATTTGGCAAGTGGAGAAACTTTAAGTAATTCCGATATCGTATGGAGAGATGGTATTATTGTAGATATCGGAAGCGATTTAGATATACCTTTTGATGTATATACCATCGATGGTGGAGACTCTCTCCACGTATTCCCCGGATTGATAGACGGACTAGCTACCTGGGGAAGTCCTGAGCAGCCACGGAATCTACCTACCTTAGAAGATCCAGGTAATCCACCTTATGACCGAGCGGGAGTTCAACCCGAAAGAAAACCTGTTCATTATTTAAACGAGGATAAGTCGATATCGGCAGCAATGAAAGCGGGTTTTACCCTTGTAGCTCTTGGTTTAGATGGGCAAATGCTACCTGGTCAAGTTCAGCCATTTAATTTGTCTTCTGAGCAACTTACCGAATCTCACTTATTTTCTACCAGCATTGGACTACAGGGTAGTTTTGATACGGCTCCCGGTGGATGGGGTAGTGGAGCTTATCCATCTACACAAATGGGGGTAATGGCTTATTTTCGACAATTAATGTACGATGCTGCTGCCCTACAAGAGCATATGAATTATTTTGAGAAGCATCCTGATATGCCTCAACCTGAACATAGTGAAGTTTTAGAAGCACTATTCCCACTGATTAATGCCGAAATGCCACTGATTTTTGAAGTTGATTCAAAAGAAGAAATCGAACGTTTATTTCGATTACAGGATGAATTTGGCTTTGATGTCATCTTAGTTGGTGCTAGAAACGCTGCTCCTTTAGCCGCCGATCTTAAGAATCGCAATATATCGGTGATTGCTAACTTAGATGTGAATGATAAACCAAAGTGGATGACTGATGCGGAGAAAGAATCCAAAGACAGCGAAAATGATAAGGATGGTGAAGATAAGTCTGAAGAAAGTGATGAGCTAAGCGAGGAAGAAATCACCTTTAGGGCTAAACAAGAAGCTGCGTGGAATAGTGAAATTCAAAATATCCGATCATTAATTGATAGTGGAGTTTCTGTTGGTTTTAGTTCGGCAGGTTTGTCCGTTAAAGACCTTCAGTCCAAAATTACACTCTTAGTGGATGAAGGTGTTTTAACCACAACGGAATTATTAAAAATGATGACACATACCAATGCCGATATTTTAGGATTGAGCAATAGAGTAGGTGATCTAAAAGTTGGGATGGGTGCTCATCTTATTTTGACTACTGGTCCACTTTTTGAGAAAGGAACTAAAATTCACACTCATGTTAGTCAGGGTGTAATCAATGACTTTATGGAGAATTAATTATGAAAAAAATACTACACATATTTATTGTATTTGGAGTCTTTTCCCTTTCGGCATCTGCTCAGGATAAAGGTTCTGTGTTTATAGAAAATGCCACATTAGTAACCGTTACAGATGATATCATCGAGAATGGAGATATACTCATCACCAATGGTGTTATCACGCAGATAGGCACGGATTTATCAGCACCAGCTGGTGTAACCGTGATTGATGGTACTGGCAAATTTGTAATGCCAGGAATTATTGATGCCCATTCGCACTTAAATACCGTAAGTACCAATGAAGCCAGAAATCCTGTTACTGCAGAAGTAACAATGGAAGAGTCCATTGATCCTAACGAAGTGTCTATTTATCGTGCACTTGCTGGGGGTGTAACTTCTATCCATCTAATGCATGGTTCTGCGAATGTTATTGGAGGACAGGGTGAAACCCTTAAACTTCGCTATGGAACCACCCAAGATGGTATGCGATTTGATGGGGCGAAGAGAACCATTAAATTTGCTCTAGGTGAAAACCCAACCCGTGTTCACGGTCAAGGGAATGGTATTCTCCCAAGAACACGAATGGGAGTTGAGCAAATTATCAGAAGTCACTTTGATGAAGCCTTAGATTATCGAGTGAAACGAGAAGCTTATCTCTCAGCAAAACAAAAGTATGAGAGTGATAGAAGAGGCCGAACAGCTCCACCTGTACCAGTGGCAAAAAATCTTCGTTATGATGTATTAAATGATATAATTGATGGAGAAATTCTTGTTCATTGTCACTCGTATAGAGCCGATGAAATACTCATGCTCATGAGAGTTTTTAATGACTACGGAATTAAGAATTATACCTTTCAGCATGCAAATGAAGCCTTCAAAGTAGCTCCTGAGATTGCAAAAAATGGAGCTTATACCTCTGTGTTTGCCGATTGGTGGGCCTATAAATTTGAAGTTTATTATTCAACTGCATTTAATGCTACCATTTTGAATGAAAATGGAGTCACCAACAGTATTAACAGTGATAGTAATGAGTTGATTCGTCATTTGAATCATGAAGCAGCGAAAACAGTCCGATATGGTCAAACCTCCGAAGCAGATGCTTTAAAAATGATTACTATCAACCCTGCTATGCAATTAGGAATTGCTGATAAAGTTGGAAGTTTGGAAGTAGGTAAACAAGGTGATATTGCCATCTGGAGTGGTCATCCATTAAGTATCTACAGTAAAGTAGAGCAAACTTATATTGATGGGACTAAATATTTTGACTTGGCTAATGATCCCGTAGATATGCGAATCGACATTAGCAGTGATGATAACTATGAGGAGTCATTCACCACAGGCTTTATCAAGGGTAGAGAAGCTGATGCTTGTATGAGTGATGTGTTTCAATTAATTCAAGAATAATACGAGGAGACTAATAAAATGAAATCGATTAAATTTACGGCACTCTTAGGTTTCCTATTACTGTTCTCTGGAGCATTGGAAGCACAAATAACAGATAAACCCGAGTATGGGAAAATAGCCATTATAGGTGCTACGGTTCATACCGTTAGTAATGGTAGTATCGAGCAGGGTATAGTTACCATACATAATGGTAATATTGAGTATGTGGGTACCGATCGCTCCAAAGTCGGTAGTGATTATAAGATAATTGAAGCTACTGGAAAACATGTCTATCCAGGTTTTATGGATAGTGGAACCTCACTAGGTCTTGTGGAAATTAACGCGGTACCCGTTACCGTGGATAACCGCGAGGTTGGGAATATTAATCCAAACATGCTAGCCTTTACTGCTTGGAACCCTCATAGTGCAGCTATACCAGTTACTCGTGTAAGCGGGGTCACTCATGTCCTTACAGCTCCTCAGGGAGGCTTGGTCTCTGGACAAGCCGCTATTATGGATTTGTGGGGATACTCACCTGATTCTATGGCGGTAGATGCCACTGCGGGTATGGTACTTAACTGGCCTAGCGTACGGAGTGGTGGTTGGAATAGACGAACACCTGAGCAAATGGAAAAACAATACAAAGAAACCATTGGTGCATTGAATAAACTATTGGATAATGCACGTTTTTATGATCAAATGATGTCTGAATTTGAATCCAACCCTAATGGAAAAGTTAAGCCAGAAAAGAATCAACATCTTGAAGCTATGCGAGAAATGGTGAATGGTCAAACACCGATTATTATCTCGGTATCAAGTGAAAAAGATATTCTAAATGCTATTGAGTGGTCAAAACACGAGGATCATTCAGATTTGAATATAGTTTTTGCGGGTGTTGAAGAAGGTTGGAGAGTAGCAGAAGAAATTGCTGAAGCGGGTATCCCATGTTTAGTTTCTACCCTCTACACACCTACTAGAGCCTATGATCATGTACATAGACCGTATGAAAATCCAGGCGCTTTAATGAAAGCGGGTGTAAAAGTAGCTATTATGACTGGTGAAGTAGAAAATGTTAGAAATCTACCCTTTAATGCCGGATACGCTGCTGCATATGGTATGGGTACAGAAGAGGCTGTTAAAGCTGTTACCATTAATCCAGCACAAATTTTTGGGGTTGATCATCTGTTGGGTAGTTTAGAAGCAGGCAAACAAGCGAACCTTTTCATTAGTACAGGTGATCCATTTGAACCACTAAGTCAAATAGAGCAAGTGTTTATAGCTGGTTTTCAAATACCAATGGATAGCCGACATACACAGCTATTTGAAGAATTCTTAGATCGAGATGCGACTCAAAACTAGTCGTTAATCATAGAATTATACCTGTAAAAGAACCACTTCCAAAGTGGTTCTTTTTTTTTGTATTAATAAAGGTACAATTTGATTAGCTTTGAGTACTATTCATCTGTATAAACAAAAAAGGCCTACTCTACAGATTGGCTTATCAAGTGCAACATTTATCTATAAATAAATATCTCAAACCCTACACCTTGACGGTGACATTGGGTGCTTTATTTTTAACTGCTGCAAATTTTTTTCTAGTCTGGATCCCTGTACTAATTCGTCAAACTATGGATAAAGTACAGGAATTAAGCGACACACAAACTCAAAGTTTAAGCTTTGTAGATACCTTATTCAATTCGGCTCAGGGATCAATCTTAGCATTTAATGCTTTGTATCTCATAGCGGCTGTTAGTGGGTATGGTTTTTTTCTATTTTTGACCAGGCAGACCCTCATCGTTGCTTCAAGAAAAGTCGAATTTGATCTTCGTAATGATGTTTTAGATGCTCTCTTTCATCTCCCTGCCCGTTTTTATACCCGTTTTACGGAAGGTGAAGTCTATGTTCGAGCTACCGAAGATATTGCTAAGGTAAGAGAATACTTCGGACCAGTCATTATGTATAGTATAAACACTATAACTAGAGCTGGCTTTGTGATATCCATGATGTTTATTGTGAATAGAGAGTTGATGGTTTGGGCATTATTGCCATTACCTCTTTTATCCATTTTTGCCTATTGGATTACAGGATATATCCACAAGCATTCTATTATAATACAAGAACAATATTCACGTTTAGCGGATCAAGCCAAAGAAACATTTTCAAGTATTCGTTTGGTTAAGGCGTATAATAAAGGAGAAGAGGAACAACTTAAATTCGATGCACTCAACCAAGAGTACAAAGAAAAGAAATTACGGTTAGATTTAATTGAATCTCTTTTTCATCCTGGACTTAACTTTTTGATTGGTATCTCATTGATAATTGTTATTTGGAAAGGTGGCCTAATGGTTATGGCTGGAGAACTGACCATTGGCAACATTGCTGAATTTCTAATTTATGTGGCTTATTTGATTTGGCCTGTAGCTGCCTTGGGGTACACTACCAATCGATTTCAGAAATCAATGGCTTCATGGCACCGAATTAAAGAATTATTTATTGAGTTTCATTCAAAAGAACATGTTGAATCGAGAGAATTACCTATTACTAATGGTGAATTACGCCTCGAGAATATTAGCTTTAGCTATCCTGATTCCGACATACCTATCATTAAAAACGTTAGTATGCATTTCCCTGCGGGAAAAAAAGTGGCCATAGTTGGACGTACAGGATCGGGTAAGAGCACACTTATGCAGTTGATTCCAAGGCTTTTTGAACCTGATGAAGGCGCTATATATCTCGATAATGAGCCTATTAGAGATTACTCCATTGCATCCTTGAGAAAACATTTAGGTGTTGTACCACAAGATCATTTTTTGTTTTCCGAAACCATACAAGAAAATATAGCCTTTGGAAAGAAAGGTGCTACAGAGGAGGATGTTTATGAAGCAGCACGGCAGGCAGAAGTCTTAGATAACATTTTGGATTTTGATAAAAAATTTCAGACTATACTCGGAGAAAAAGGAATCACGTTATCGGGTGGCCAAAAGCAACGAACGGCTATTGCGAGAGCCCTTATTAAAAAGCCAAAAATATTAATATTAGATGACGCGCTAAGTGCGGTCGATACCAAAACTGAAGACGCTATTCTCAAGTCACTAAATAGCACGGGTGTAGAAACCACTGTAATCATGATTAGTCACCGAATTTCAACCATCAAGGATGCCGATTACATTTATTATTTAGAAGATGGTACCGTGAAAGAGTCAGGTACTCATGATGAACTTATTACATTAAAAGGAAGTTATAAATCAATGTATGACAAACAACTCATAGAACAAGAATTACAAACTATATAATACCAATAACAAATATTCATTAGGTGAGATTGTTGAATGCAACCACCCATGGATAAGGGAGAAATAAAAAAATGATCGTAGTACCATTAGGCATAGCCTCAGCCACCCCAACCGCCATTCGTCATTTACCGTCAGTTGCTCTTTGGAGAGAAGGCAGTGTGTTTTTATTTGACTGTGGTGAGAATGCGCAGATGTGCATGTTACAAGCCGGACTCAAAAGATCCAAAATTGACAGTATCTTTATCACACATTTCGATGTTGATCACTATTCAGGTCTTATGGGCTTGATTTCTACGCTACAACTTCAAAGAAGAGATAAAACTCTTAATCTTGTAGGACCCAAAGGAATCAAAGAATTTGTTGAGTGGAATTTATCCTTCTCTGGTGTTGAGATAAGTTTTGATATCAATTATGTAGAAGTTGAAGAGGAAGCCTCAGAAGCAAAAGTATTAGAGACAGAAGACTACTATGTAGAAGCACGACCGCTTAAGCATAAAAAGTTTTGCTTAGGATATAGGTTTCAAGAAAAAGACAAACCTGGAAAAGTGGATGCTGAAAAAGCTGCACAATTTGGAATTACTGAAGACGAACAGTTTAAACTGTTAAAATCAGGCCAAAACATAACCTTAGAAGATGGTACGGTAGTAGAATCGTATGAAATCGTGGGCCACCCAAGACCAGGCGATAGCTTTGCTTATGTGACCGATACTGAATATTGTCCAAATGCCGTAAAGCTGGCCATGAACACCAATATTCTTTATCACGAAGCAACCTTTAGTAATCAACTTGCCGATAAGGCCAAAGAAACCGGGCATTCTACAGCTGCTGATGCTGCTCGAGTCGCTACTGAAGCGCAAACTAAATTGCTCGTCATTGGCCATTTTTCAGCGAGATATACCAATCTTCATGTATTACTCAAGGAAGCTAGGGATGCATTTTACCCCACTTGGTTGGCTCAGGAGTTGCGTCCTATTTTTACAGATCCTATTCATGAGCGGGGAATATTATCGCCCAAAGTGGATCTTATCGATTTAACCAAGAAAAAACCCAACTCAAGACAGGGTTATTCCAAAGGACCTCGCTCAGGTGGACGACCTGGAGGTAGACCTTCTGGAAATAAAAATTTCCGACCTAGAAAAGGCAGAGATGGTGCTCCATCTGGTGGTAATCGTGGAAATTATCATTCGGGCGGTTATCAACAGCGCAATGACCGTTACCGTCAAGATGGTGGATATCGTGGTTCATCGCAAAACAGCGGTTATCGAGGTTCATCTCAAGAAAGAGGGTACAGAGGCTCTTCACAGGGAGGTAGAGACTACTCTAACTCGGATCGGAATAACCGATATGAGGATAAACCCAATAAGTCAATCACTCCACGAACAGGTTACGACGATTTTGATCGTTTCTAGAGCTTAGAGGGTTCAATAAAACAGAATGAGTTCAAAAACAAAAAGTAAAGCTGCTGATAAGACTCTTATTAAGCGGCTTTATTTTTATATTCATCCTTATATCAATCATATCCTGTTGGCCATCGTACTATCGCTAGTGGTGGCTTATTTAGGTACAGTTCGCCCTAAATTAACTCAGATAGCTGTTGATGACCATATTGCTATAGGTGATTTTGAAGGTTTATGGAGCATCATAATCCTTCTAGTATTGGCATTGGTTGGTGAGTTTATACTTCTCATGGTGAACACCTACTTAACTAGATGGTTTGGTCAAAATGCCCTGTACTCCTTAAGAAGTGCCGTATTTAGTAAAATTCGAAATTTGCACGTCCAATATTTCGATAGAAGTCCTATAGGTAGACTCATAACTCGAACCACTTCTGATGTAGAAGCATTGAGTGAGTTATTATCCGATGGCGTAGTTGCCATTATTGGAGACATGTTTAGAATCATCTTTATTCTTTATTTCATGTTTGCCATGAACTGGGAGCTTAGCTTAGTTACGATCGCGATTTTACCAGTCTTATTCTATGCCACATTCTGGTTCAAAAAAAGAGTACGGGTTAGTTTTTTAAAAGTAAGAGACCAAATAGCGCACTTGAATTCTTTTGTACAAGAGCATATTAACGGGATGAAAATTGTTCAGATGTTTAACCGGGAAGATTATGAGCATGATAAATTCCGTGAAATAAATAAAGGTCATAAAGAGGCTCACATCGAGACCATTTACTACTTCAGTATTTTTTGGCCACTGGTTGAAGTGTTCGCTTCCTTCGCAATGGCGTTAATTGTTTGGTATGGTGGAGGTAGAGCCCTGATGGGAGGGGTTAGTTTTGGTGTACTTTTAGCCTTTATTCAATATGCGAGACAATTTTTTCAACCCATAAGAGGATTATCGGAAAAGTTTAACACCTTACAATCTGCTTTGGCTTCATCAGAGCGCATATTTGAAGTTTTAGATACCGAACATCAAATTTCAGAATCCACCAACTCGGTCACCTTAAAAAACCCCAAAGGTAAAATAGAATTCAAAGATGTTTGGTTTCGTTATAACAAAGAAGGGGCTTGGATTCTAAAAGGGGTTAGTTTTGTGGTGGAACCTGGGCAACATTTTGCAATAGTTGGGGCTACGGGGGCCGGTAAAACAACCATTATCAACATTCTGTTACGCTTTTATGAAATAGAAAAAGGTGAGATCTATATCGATGGTATTGAATTTCGAGAATTGTCGTTAGAAGACCTACGATCACTATTTGGGTTGGTGCTACAAGATCACTCTTTGTTTACAGGTAGTGTAATGGATAATATAACCCTTGGGAATCCTGAAATTACTCGTAAAAAAGTAATAGAAGCTTCACGTAATGTAGAAGCAAGTCGATTTATAGAAAAACTACCCAATTCCTATGACTATGTGCTAAAAAAGCAGGGTTCTTCCTTGTCTTTAGGGCAGAAACAACTCATTTGTTTTGTGCGAGCATTGGTTTATAATCCAATGGTCATGATACTTGATGAAGCTACTTCTAGTGTCGATTCTGAAACAGAATCACTTGTGAACACTGCCAGCAAGCGGGTGATGAAAGGACGTACAACCATAGCAATTGCGCATCGTTTAGCCACTATTCAAGACGCCGACATCATACTTGTGATGCATAAAGGGGAAATACGCGAACAAGGTTCTCATTCCAATTTGATTGCGAACAAAGATGGACTATATCGAAAATTATACGAATTACAGTATAAGGACCAGAAATTAAGCGCCTAAGACAATTTCTTAAGATGTAGTTTATAATAACGGAATAAGCCACCATATCCATTATGTATGCTTAGATCTTTTATCTCAAAATAAGGCGAAACAATCTCTTTGATGGTATCATAGAAATAAACCCCATGTAGGCCCATCCATTTTCGTACAAAGGAGAATCTACTATCATAGAAATCCAAAAGATGAAGCTGTCCATCTTTATTCAAACAATGGTGAATCTGATTAATTAATTCTATTGGTTTTGAATTCATACTAATAGCATAGGAGCAGATGATATGATCCTGAGGTAAAAGCTGAGTTTGCTTAGTCTCTTCTGAAAAAAAATATTTCAAGAGGTACGTATTTGTGAGCAAACGAAGTGATTTCTTAGCTTTTTTTAGCATGTGATTGGAAGTGTCGATACCCGTAAAGGTAATCTCGGGAAATTGGGTTGCTAGTGGCTTTAAATAGAATCCAGTTCCACAGCCAATCTCCGCAACGGTTAAATTATCCTTTTTTTTACGATGTTCAGATAGTTGGTCGATTATTTCATCTTTGAAAGAATTTCTACCCAATAAAATAGCCCATCGAGTAGTATCATAAATACCAGCATTCCATCGATAATAATTTTCAATGTGTTTTTTGTCTTCTTCAATCATTGGGGATGGTCGATGCATTACTCATCTAATATCATTGCTTAGTATGTAAGACATAGGTTGAAGTGTAGGTTGCCACACGATCTTTTGTAAGATCAGCTAGCGGATAGCGGCGTATGTCAAATTTACCCTGATCAATAAGTGAAATCCATGGGATTTCGGGATGAATAGTCCGGAACAAAATTGTTTTTATGCTCTCCGATCTATTTAACCAATCCCAAGTTTGTTGTAACCGATTATCATCAATTCCCTTATACCAGTCTTGATGGTCCAATAGATTAATGTGGGTGTATTGCTCATTACTTCTTCCCGACTCAAGCATCGAATGATGTGAAATACTAAGTCGATTAATACGCTCTTTAATGGTGTTGAATCCGTCTTCACTTAAATGCCAGGGAATATAAGGAGCTTGGTACTTTCCATATAAATAAAGATTCCAAAATGGGTTGGTTTCGAAGTCACTTATCACAAAAATATGATGAAATACATTTCGGAGGAGTTTAATTAAGGTTGTTTTTCTTTGCTGTTGGCTAGCGGGTATTCCTCCGAGGTATTGTAGCCAAGGATGTAACCATAATTTAAATACCCAATGCCTAGATAGTTGCTTCCAAAAGTCTGTAAATAATGCTTCTTTAATTGCAACATTATCTTCTTCGATAAGAGCAAAAATTTGGGTATCTAATTTACTTATTTGTATGCTTTTAAGAATGATACGAGACAAATAACCACTGCTACCATATCGATAGAAGCCAGGTCCATCCATACTAAAAAAATGCTCATTTTTTTTCCAATACGCATAACTACTATAACTTAAATAGGGTTTTAAATGGTCGATGTATTGAAGTGTTTTGGCTGAACGTCCTTCTCCAAATAATTCCCACCATACCTGATAGTCCATATGCTTAAGAAGCATTTGTTTTAATTCAACTAATGCAATTTGTGCAGGATTAATATCAACGCCATGAATAAAGGATACATCTGTAGATAAATAGTTAAGAAGATGATCTCCAGCACTAGCGATGGTGAGTAGTCGTGAATTTGAATCCATACGTAAAAGCTTAATATCTAAATCGTAATCTTCCCAACTTATATTATAGATAAGCTTCTGATGTAATAATTTCGGTAAACTCATAGAATAATCTAATTCTTCTGTTCTCACCTGTTCTAAATGGCATTCATTCTCAGTATCGATTTTTGTACCTTTGGAACAGTAATCATGATAACTGGCACAAAATGAATACAAATTCACAAACAACTTCAACCCGAATAAAACATTTCGTCAAAAGACTTTTAGACATTGGGAAAAAATCTCCTCAAGAACGCTCAAAGGAATGGGCTTGGATTAAGCATGAGTATAAGAAAGAATATCGGCAGGTGAGGAGGAAAGTTCGGATTGAACCAGAGAAATATCTAATTATTGCTGCAGGTCTAGGGTTGCTTCTAGGAGCTTCTCTAGGGAAACGGAATAAAGCTTCAAAAGAATAAAACGAAACGCTATCAAAATATGGCTGTGCAATTAGACAAACTTCAAGAAGACTTCGAGCGCTTAGATGCCCTCAGGAGGTATCTTTGACTATGACAAACGTAAAGTCAGAATTATAGAGCTTACCGAACATACCCAAGATCCAAGTTTTTGGAATGATCAATCTCAGGCACAGAAAGTGATGAAAGATCTGGGGGTACAAAAATCACTGGTTGAAAGCTGGGACGGGCTCAATGAGTTGCGGGAGAGCATACAAGTCTATCTTGAGTTTATAGAAATGGGTGAGGATGTTCATGAGGAATTGAATGTCGAGCATGCCAAATTTCTTAAAGCATTAGAAGACTTAGAGCTAAAAAATATGCTCAAAGAAGAGGATGATCAAAGAGATGCAGTGGTACAGTTCAGTCCAGGAGCAGGGGGTACGGAAAGTCAAGATTGGGCTCAAATGCTATATCGTATGTATACAAGATGGGCCGATCAGAATGATTTTAAAGTATCGGTTATAGACTATCAAGATGGTGATGTTGCTGGTTTGAAGAGCGCAACCATTGAGGTCCAAGGTGTAAATGCCTATGGCTTTTTAAAAGCTGAGAGCGGTGTTCATCGATTGGTACGCGTGTCTCCATTTGATAGCAATGCGCGAAGACATACCTCATTTTGTTCAGTTTTTGTGTCTCCATTAGTAGACGATACCATAGAACTCGATATTAATGAGAAAGATATAGAACTCCAGAGATTTCATTCTAGTGGAGCGGGAGGGCAAAATGTGAACAAGGTGGAAACAGGCGTGCGTTTAATTTGGACGGGCACACTGTCCGATGGCCGCTCAGAAAAAGTAGTTGCCGAATGTCAACAAGAACGGTCACAATTACAGAATCGAGAGAAGGCCATGATTCTGTTAAAATCCAGAATTTATGAATTAGAAAAAGAAATTCGAGAAGCTGAAAAGGCGCGTCTTGAAGGCTCTAAAAGTAAAAATGAATGGGGATCTCAAATCAGAAGTTATGTGTTCGATGATCAAAGGGTGAAGGATCATAGAACCCAGCATGAAACTTCCAATGTGGCCGCTGTTATGGATGGGGATGTTAACGACTTCATAAAAGCCTTTCTTTTAATGCAAGCTCATGCTTAGTTATGATTTTTTAGTAGTAGGTTCCGGATTAGCCGGGCTATCTTTTGCTCTTAAGGCTGCGGAGAGAGCCAAAGTTGCGATTGTAACCAAAGATAAAATCCAGGAAACAAACACCTGGTATGCCCAAGGAGGAATTGCGGGGGTAATGAACTTAGATGTTGATTCCTTTGATAAGCATATTGAGGATACTTTGGTGGCAGGTGCAGGATTATGCAATCGTGAAGCCGTTTCTAATATGATTTATCAGGCTCCTAGATTAATACAAGAGCTTATGAATTATGGGGTGGGATTCACCACCAAAGATGGGCACTTGGATTTAGGTAAAGAGGGAGGACATTCCGAACATCGAATTGTACATGCGGCTGATGCCACAGGGCGTGAAGTAGAAAATGTTTTAGCCACCAAAGTAAAATCACACCCTAATATAGATGTGTACGAATATCACTTTGCCATGGAGCTTATTACCGAACATCATTTAGGTAAGAAAGTAAAGTATTTGCCTAAAATTCATTGTTTTGGTGCTTATGTATTAGATATTGAGCATTCCAAGGTTATTACCTTTTCCGCTAAAAAAACCATACTTGCCACGGGTGGAGTAGGTGAGGTGTATGCACACACCACCAACCCTAATATTGCCACAGGGGATGGAATTGCAATGGCGTATCGTGCCAAAGCCAAGATAGATCATATGGAGTTTGTACAATTTCATCCTACAACCTTATCGGTTCCTGAGGCAGATTCGTTTTTAATTACGGAAGCCATGAGAGGTTTTGGGGCTATACTCAGAAACAAAGATGGTGAGGCCTTTATGAAGTCCTATGATTCTCGCGGTGAATTGGCACCTCGTGATATAGTAGCCCGTGCCATTGATGATCAGTTAAAGAAGAGGGGTGATAAAACGGTTTTTCTAGATGCGACACATCTAGATGAGCAGTCGCTACGAAATCATTTTCCAAACATTGCTCAAGAATGTAGTAAGTATGGAATAGACATAGCAAAGGATTGGATACCTGTCGTTCCAGCCGCTCATTATCTTTGTGGAGGTGTAGTGGTAGATGAGCATGGACGCAGTTCAATTGAACATTTATATGCTATAGGTGAGACGGCTTGTACAGGAGTTCATGGGGCTAATCGATTAGCCTCTAACAGTTTGCTTGAAGCACTGCATTATGCCGATAAAGCCTCGAATCATGCACTGGATACCGTTCATTTAGCTTCTAATCAGAATAATTTACCCGATTGGGACGAATCAGGTACTTTCAACCCGAATGAATGGGTATTGATATCACATAATAGGGAAGAGTTGAAGCAATTGATGTGGGATTACGTTGGAATTGTCCGTAGTGATCTTCGCCTTCAAAGAGCCCTTAGGCGTCAGAGTCTACTTTATGAGGAGGTAGAAGATTATTATAATCGTACTCGAGTTTCTCCAAAGTTATTAGAATTAAGGAATCTCATTAGCATAGCTTATCTAATTATTCAATCGGCCATGGCTAGAAAAGAAAGTTGTGGATTGCATTATAATCTAGATTATGAAGTCCATGGCAGAACCATTTCTTAGGATATGAAACGAAACGAAGATATTTGTAGACTAGGTATTACAGGTGGTATTGGCTCAGGTAAAACGAGTGTTTCAAGGATTCTAGAGCGTTTAGGAATGACGGTTTTCAATTTAGATGAAGTGGCCAAAACCATCATGAGATCGGATGTTCAGGTGAAGTTTGAAATTATTCAATCATTTGGTGAGCAATCCTACCATAAGGGTCTACCCAATACCGAGTATTTGGCTAAGATGGCTTTTAAGGAAGGTAGAGTAGAGCAATTGAATCACATTGTTCATCCACGAGTGTATGAAAAAATTGCCGATGAAGAAGCTACCTTAGTCTCAAAAGGTATTCATATTGTGGCTATTGAAAGTGCTCTGATGTTAAAAAATGGTCGTCCGAACCATTTTTCAGTAATCGCACTAATAGAAGCCAAAAAACATATTCGAAAAGAACGAATAAAAGCCAGAAACAATATGCCTGATTCTGATCTTGAAGCGAGATTTAATGTGCAGGAGACTTTCTTTAACAAAGACTTTTTAGTTCCTCAACGAGATGTGATACTTACCAACGATACCACGTTAAAAGAACTTGAAACGAAGGTGGAAGGCTTGGTAAAACACGTTAAAAACGTATGCGATAGCCTTCCTCGATCCCTTGGTTAATGGCATAGCCTCCATTGGTTTCAACTACGTAGAGTGCTGGAGCGCCAGAGGGTAAGCCTTTTTCCGAAAAGGGGGTTGTGGAGTGATAAATACTCACAATGACACTGTCCGAATTAACGTACATAATATCTAAAGGCAGAGGCGTATTCGCCATCCAAAAACTCAAGGGTTGTTCTTCTTCAAAAATGAATAGCATTCCATGATTTTCAGGTAGTTGGCGAACATCCATGAGTCCCTGGGAGCGTTCCGGTATATCGTCTGAAATCTGAACTTCTACTTCAGAAATATACGCTCCTTCTGGGCTTAAAAATTGAACGGATATCTCTGGAATAACCGTGCGTCCATTATATCCACTGTATTCTTTTTCAGGTGTTCCACCACAAGCTAATCCAAGAACTACCAGCAGTAATAGAAAAGGATAGGGTAACAATCTATTTAATTTCAAATGTTGCATCATGATGAGAACGCCCTTTGTTTATGGTTAAAGTATAGGTCCCTTTTTGAAGGTATTCCTGAGTCTGCTCGTTAAAAATATTCCAATTAAAGGTGTTGAATCCTTCCTTAACTTGTAATTCCGTTGAATAAATACGCTCATCATCAAGCGTAACCTCAATCTGTACGGTAACTATTTCTAAACGAGTTCCATCTTTTGGCTTTACATAGAAAGAAGCTTCAAAATCTGGTTCAAATGCCTCTCGGTATGCTACAGATTGTGAACCCCAGCGTCCAGAGTATCTGAGGTCATCGATTGAAAATATGGTGATATCCTCGTTCATTCGGTCATGTAATTCATGAAAAAGCGTAATGTCACTTACATAAATACTGCGTCCGTGTGTTGCCGTAACTAATTCTAAGTCGCGAGGATGAACAATCATATCATATGAGGCTACATTCGGTATCTGAGTTATAAGATGCCAATCCTTTCCGTCATTCAAACTCACGTAACTTCCATGATCTAAACCAGCATACAATATATCTGGATTAACAGGATCTTGTACAATCACATTTACTACATCTTCAGGTAGATTTCCAGTGACAGACGTCCAACTCGCTCCATAATCTGTAGTCTTGTAAATATAACTCACAAATTCATCGAAGCGATAACCGTTCATAGATACGTAGGCGGTAGCCAAATCATGGTTAGAAGCATGAACTTCAGAAACCCATCGATAATTGGGTAAATCAGATGAGACATCGGTCCATGTGGTTCCCCCATCTTTGGTAAGTTGAACTTTTCCATCATCAGTTCCAATCCAAAGTACTTGGAAAGAGAGAGGGGATTCGGCTATGCTTGTGATGGTAGAGAAGGGTACATCTCCATTAGGAAGATTATGCGTTAAATCCGGACTAATTGCTGTCCAGTTTTTTCCTTCATCAAAAGACCGATTTAATCGCTGAGATCCAAAATATACGATTTCAGGATTGTGAACGCTTAATTCGACAGGGGTATTCCAATTATAACGATAGCGATCTTCTCCAATATTATGTCTAGGGGTGATACGATACGAGCTGCCATCCGATAAATTTCTTCTCATGTAGTTACCGTATTGAAATCCCACATACACGATATCACTGTTTTCAGGGTGAGGATTCACATGCATTCCATCACCTCCAAATAAACGTGTCCAAGGCCGTTCTCTATTGGGTGTAGAACGGGAGGAACCTCTCCAGGTACCGTTATCTTGTAGTCCTCCGTAGATATTATAAGGACTATCCATATCCACATTTACCGTATAAAATTGTCCTACGGGTGCTACATTGTGATGGATAAAGTTCAGCCCGCCGTCTTTACTTTCGTAGAGCCCTCCATCATTACCTAGTAGTAGATGCTGACCATCTTTTGGATTGATCCATAAAGCTTGATGATCGACGTGAATCCCTTGATTTTCTGCTATAGGAGTCCAGTTTAAACCTGCATCGGTTGATTTAAGAATAGGTACACCCATGATATATAAGGTATTGGCATCGGAAGGGTCCACTCGTATTTCGCCGAAGTAATATCCGTAAGTGAAATACACATTATCTAATGCGATCTCATGTGTTTTTTCCCAGCTAATTCCGTTGTCATCTGATTTGTAGACTTCAGCCCCAATTATTTCCGTATCAAATAATTCAGCATTCGCGTCTCCTAAATAATTTGCAATGTCCACTGGCTCGTATTCACCTTTTTCAATCGATTCTTTTACCGCCTCTGCCGTGTACTTACTATCAAATCCATTGCTTCGTAAGAACCGATTTAAGTCATTGTCATTTAACTCAATTAATGCTTTGGTACTCATCGTTCGAAAGGAATCAGCCGTTAATCCATTAGCTTCATTCGTTGCTGATTCTACTTTTCTAACATCTTGATTGTCGATTAATGCATAAAGTCTGTCTGGATTATCTTGACTTATGGTAAGTCCTATTCGTCCAAGAGTAGCCCCGCTTGGCAAGCCATTGCTTGAAGCCTCCCAAGTCGTACCACCATCTTTTGATACATAGATTCCTGATCCTTCTCCCGATTCAACAAAATTCCAAGCTTCTCTGGAGCGCTCCCAGGCAGCTGCCCACAAATAGTCCGAATCATTTGGCTTCATAATTAAATCGATGATTCCTGTATTATCATTAATGTACAGTGTTTTAGCCCAGGTCTTACCACCATCGGTAGTTTTATATACCCCACGCTCTTCATTTTTGGAGTATAGTGCTCCCATACTCGCTACCCACACGATGTCTGGATTTTCAGGATGAATAAGTATGCGGCCAATATGTTGGCTATTTCGTAGTCCCATGTATTGCCAAGTGTTGCCAGCATCTTCGGATTTATACACTCCTGTACCAGCATAGGTACTTCGGCTAGAATTATTCTCTCCCGTCCCCACCCATAGTATGTTGGGATTAGAAGGGGCTATGGCAATATCGCCTATACCTAAGGCTCCGCCCTGATTATCAAAAATGGGGCTCATAGTTGCGCCTCCATTCGTGGTTTTAAACACACCAGCCGAACCAAAACCTACATAGTAAATGCGTGCTGTATCGGGATGAACCGCTATATCTGATACTCTACCACTCATGGTAACGGGACCTACATTGCGTACAGGGTATCCATGTAATGGACTCAGTTCTCTATGCTGGTTTCTGTTTTCGATACTCTTTTCAAGTTCTTGAACCGTGGTAGCTTTTGGTTTTTGTAGCTGTGCTTGAACTAGATCTGTAATTAAAAAGGAAAGTAACGCTGATAATAAAATGGATAAACGCATAATCGGTAAGTTTAAGAGAATGTATTTTCGGGTTGAAAAGAGGCTTTAAAGACCAAAATAACGACCAATGTAGCTAAAGGATATAACCTTCCCAAAAGACAAGCAATACTAAAGTTTATGTTCATAGGCTATTCCATTAGTTTTATTGAATATTATAGCATTATAGCATATATTGTTGGTCTAGTGGGCGCCGCAGGGTTCCCGCTTTTTTTTATTTATTAACCTTAGTTTTCATCATCATCTACATGCAAACAATCACAGAAAAAATATCTGAATTAGCCCAAGAGTGTGCTCTTTCACATGAGGTATTTGTGGTAGATGTTGAACTAAAAGCAACGCAACCCAAAGAGCTTTGGGTATTCCTCGATAAAGAACATGAAGATGTTTCCATAGACGTATGTTCTAAAATTAGTCGGGAATTGGGATTTCTTCTGGATGCCCATGAGGTTGATTTAGGAACTTTTAGGTTAAACGTATCCTCTCCAGGTCTCAGTCGACCATTAAGTGATCTACGTCAGTTTCCAAAAAATATTGGAAGAACCTGTAGAATAAGATACCGAGTGAATCCAGAGTTGGTTCAAAAAGACACCGGAAAGATAGAAGGCGTAAATGAAGATAAGATTCTTCTAAATGTAGAAGGGGAGCTTATAACCATCGCTTTTGATCAAATTCTAGAAGCTAAAATTATCCCCACCATTTAAACTTTAATTTCACCTAGATGCAGAACGACTTTTCAAAACAGATTATATCCTCTTTTGCTGAAATAGCTAAAGAGAAAGGTATAGATAGAGATCTTCTATTGACGATATTGGAAGATGTATTCCGGACCATGATTCGCAAAAAATATGAGACGGATGATGCTTTTTCTGTAATTTTGAATGCAGATAGAGGTGAGATTCAAATATTACATGTGCAAGAGGTTGTGCCAGCGGAAGAATTAGCGGATCCTGTAGGAGAAATTAGTTTAGAGGATGCCAAAAAGATTGATCCTGATATTGAGCTATATGATGAATTAGCACAAGAGGTTAATATCTTCGATTTTGGTAGAAGAGCGGTTAACATGGCTAGACAGCAACTAGCTCAACGAATTAGAGAAATCGAAAAGGATAACATCTATGAAGACTATACCGATCGAGTGGGTGAAATTATCTTAGGTGATGTGTATCAAGTTCGACACAACAAAGATATTCTCGTAAATCACAATGGTATTGAACTTTTATTGCCTCGAAATGAGCAAATTTATAAAGATCGATACCGAAAAGGGGATACCATACGAGCGGTTGTTACGGGTGTTCACATGAAAAATGGAAACCCTACAGTGATCATATCTCGTACCTCGGAACTTTTTCTAGAGCGCTTATTTGAAAATGAAATTCCAGAAGTATTTGATGGTATTATTGATCTAGTAAAAGTGGCAAGAGCACCAGGTGATCGCTCAAAAGTAGCCGTTTTATCTCATGACGAGCGTATTGATCCCGTGGGAGCTTGTGTGGGTATGAAAGGTATTCGAATCCATGCCATTGTTCGGGAATTGCAAAATGAAAATATCGACGTCATCAATTACACCAAGGATAAGGTTGAGTTCATAAAAAGAGCGCTTCAACCCGCTGAGGTAATGAAGGTTGAGCTGGATGAAAACGGTGAGAAAGCCAGTGTATTGGTACCAGCCGATCAAGTCTCTAAAGCTATTGGGAAAGGTGGAGTGAATATACGTCTAGCATCCAAATTAGCTGAGTGTGAAATTGATGTGTATCGAGAAGTTGAAGAAGAAGATGATATTGATTTAGCAGAATTTAGTGAGGACTTCGGAGCAGAAACGATAGAGTTGCTATTCTCTATTGGGTGTGATACCGCACGCGCAGTATTAGAGCTCAATGCCGAAGAAATAGTTAGTAGAACCAACGAAGCTATAGACGAAGCAACTGCTCGAAAAATCATTGAAGTAATTGCCTATGAATTCGAGGATTAACATTGTACAATCCACGAATAAAATGGTAGTTTAGACCTATACAAAACTAGTTTACATGCCCATTAACAGACCAAAACCTTTATTCAAAGTTGCATCAGAATTCAACGTGTCCACTCAATCTATTGTGGACAGTTTGGAGGATAATGGACTTTCAGCATCGAATCGCCCCAACTTTAAAGTGACCCCCGAGATGTATGAGGTATTGGAGAAGATTTATGGGGAAGATAAAGCTAAGAGTGAGGACCATGAAAAGGCCAAAGAAGCCTATGAGTCCAGAAGATCTCAAATGATGAATCAGCGTAACGAGAGTGTTACCCTTGATCATTTATTGGAGCCCTTAGACGAAGAGCAGAGTGCTAATAAGAAAACGGGTGAAAAAGCTCAAGTTACTTCATTGGAAGATGAGTTATTAGGTGGATTAGAGCCTATTGATCAACAAAATGTACCTACAGATGAAGCAACTACTGATGATAGTACCAGAGATGATGACTTAAAGGACGTTTCAAGCCAATCTACTACACATGAAAATGAGGCGGTAATTGCCGAATCGAAAGAAGTAGATGCCGAAGAAGAGGTTGCAGATAAAACAGATGAAAAGACTGCTGAAAATAAAGTTGTTGAAGCACCATCTAAGGAAGTAACCACAGCAGAAAAGCAGATTCCTGTAGCGGATGAAACCACTGAATCTGAATCAGACTCTGAAGAGACAGATGCAACAGTTGAAGATGAAGACGAAGAGGATATTATTCGCGGTCGTGCAGGTAAATTAAAGGGTACAAAAGTTTTAGGAAAAGCCGCATTCACCTCTGAAATAAGTTCTGACAGTAAACCTAGAAAAAAGAGAAAGAGAAAAAAAGATCGACCGGCTACTTCTACTAATCCGGCCATAGATAACGAACAATCGAATATTTCTTCAGCTAAGAACAAGAAGAAAGTTAGCAAGAAAAAGGTATCTAAAACCGAGGTTGATGAAATCGATGTTGATCGCATGATGAAAGAAACCCTCAAAAAAATTCAGGGAGGGTCTACTGTAGGAAGTAAACGTGGCAAGAGAAGAAGACAGCGTAAAGAAGAAAGAGAAGAGGAGTTATTACTTCAGCAGGAACAAGACGAGTTAGAGAGTGGAGTAATCGAGGTAACAGAGTTTATCACGGCAAATGATTTGGCAGAAGAGTTAGGGGTGAGTGTAACCGACATTATTTCGGCCTGTATGAGTATAGGACTCATGATTACCATCAATCAGCGATTGGATGCTGGTACCATTGAATTAGTTTCTGAAGAATTTGGCAAAGAGGTTAAATTCGTAGATGCTGAGGAATTGGAAGAGGAATTTGAAGAAGAGGAAGATGACGAAGCTGATTTAAAGAATCGTGCACCCATTATCACAGTCATGGGGCATGTTGATCACGGTAAAACATCACTCTTAGATTATATTCGTGAAGCTCGTGTGGCTGAAGGTGAAGCTGGTGGGATTACTCAGCACGTAGGTGCTTATGAGGTAACTCACAACGACAAGAAAATCACCTTTTTGGATACACCTGGTCACGAGGCTTTTACAGCTATGCGTTCTCGTGGTGCTCAGGCTACGGATATAGTTATTTTGGTGGTTGCTGCGGATGATTCGGTAATGCCCCAGACCATAGAGGCCATCAATCACGCCAAAGCTGCGGGTGTACCTATGGTTGTAGCTATTAACAAAATGGATAAACCAGGTGCCACACCGGATAAGATAAAACAACAGCTATCCGACCACTCGGTTATTGTAGAGGATTGGGGTGGTTCTACTCAGTTTGCATTGGTTTCTGCGAAAACAGGTATGGGAATTGAGGATTTGCTTGAAAAAGTTCTCATTGAAGCTGAACTCTTAGAGTTAAAAGCGAATCCTGATCGTAGAGCAGAAGGGGTTGTTTTAGAATCTCGATTAGACAAAGGAAAAGGTATAGTAGCCAATATTTTAGTTCAGAACGGTACTCTAAATGTGGGAGATCCTTTTGTTGCAGGGCCATGTTTTGGGCGAGTTCGAGCGATGGAAAACGATTTAGGTATTCGGATTAAAGAAGCAGGGCCAGCCACACCTGTACAGCTTACAGGATTCGATGAAATGCCTCAGGCGGGGGATAAAATTCGAGTAGCTGTTGACGAAAAAACCGCGAAAGAAATAGCCAATCAACGACAGCAAATTAGAAGAGAACAGGCCCTTCGTAAAACCAAGCATATGACGCTGGATGATCTTTCTAGAAGAATGGCATTGGGTGAAGTATCTGAGCTTAACATCATCATTAAAGCGGATGTGGATGGATCGATTGAGGCGTTATCTGGCTCTCTGCAAAAATTAGGCACCGATGAAGTATCCGTGAGCATCATTCACACCGGTGCGGGTGCTATCTCTGAATCAGACGTGCTCTTAGCTTCTGCTTCGGATGCTATTATTATTGGTTTCCAAGTCCGACCTACTGCTCAAGCTAGAAAGTTAGCAGAGAATGAAGAGATTGATATACGACTATTTAGTGTAATTTATGACGCTGTGGACGAGGTTAGAGATGCACTAGAAGGCTTATTGTCGCCTGAAATTAAAGAACAAATCATGGGATCTGTGGAGGTTCGTGAAATCTTTAAAGTTTCTAAAGTAGGTACCATCGCTGGTTGTTATGTAACCGATGGTAAAATAGATCGAAACAACCCACTTCGTATCATCAGGGATGGAGTCGTAATATATGACGGTGAAATTGATGCCTTAAAACGATTCAAGGATGATGTAAAAGAAGTGAGTTCGGGTTATGAATGTGGAATTAGTATTCGTAACTATAATGATCTTAAAGTTGGAGACTCTTTTGAAAGCTATCGTTTGACCGAGGAAAAACGAACTCTAGACGAAAGTAAGTAGTATGAGTATTCGTTTAAAACGATTAAATGAACTCATAAAGAGAGATTTGGGAGAAATCATCCAAAGAGACTTTCAACCCGAAGGAACTTTCGTAACCATTACTAAGGTACAGCTTACGCCAGATTTGTCTATAGCAAAAGTATATTTGAGTGTATTTTCCCCTAAAAGAGATCCTCAGAATGTCTATGCTTATATCGATGATCAACAAAAATCGATAAAAAAAGAATTGGCAGGTCGAATTCGAAATCAGCTACGAAAAATCCCTGAATTGCATTTCTATGAGGACGATACAAGTGAGTACGTTGATTCTATAGAACGCCTTTTCAAAAAGGTGAATAACCAATCATAAGTCATTGAATATCAGACTATGAACTGGACTGACTACCCAGTATTTACTGCAGAGAATTTTTTGAATGAATTTCATTTAGAAGAACCTCAAGCCGGAATACTTTTGGTACATAAACCGCTCGAATGGACCAGCTTTGATGTGGTCAAATTTACTCGTTTTAGGATTAAGCGAAAGAAGGTGGGTCATGCGGGAACATTAGATCCGATGGCAGAGGGCTTGTTAGTTCTTTGTTTTGGTAAAGCAACGAAGACTATTGATCAAATACAATCTCAGACTAAGGAATATATTGCGCGTATCCAATTTGGGAGTAGTACCCTTAGTTATGATGCTGAGACAGAAGTCGATGAAGAAGCCTCATTTGAGCATTTAGATCTGTCATCCATTTCAACATGTTTAAAAGAACAATTTCAAGGAGACATTCTGCAAGTCCCGCCCATGTACTCTGCTTTAAAGCGAGATGGTAAGAAGCTATATGAGTTAGCAAGAAAAGGAAAAAAAATTGAACTTGAAGCGCGTCAAATCACCATATATTCGACAAATATTCTATCGTTTGGTGAGGGAATTTTGGAGTTAAAGGTTCGCTGTTCAAAAGGTACCTACATTCGAAGTTTGGCTCATGATTTAGGGGAAGCTTTAGGATCAAAAGCCCATTTATCGGGTTTGACAAGAACAAAAATAGGTGAATTTTCAACCGATGAAGCTATTTCATTAGATGTTATTAAGGATTTAAATCTGTCCGGAAATGACTAAAATTACCACCATTGAGGATATAGAATGGGATGTGAAGTCTGTGGTAACTGTGGGTACTTTTGACGGTATTCACAAAGGCCATCAAGCACTTATGCATCGACTGGTGCAAACAGCAAAGAGGGAACATGCTAGAAGTGTGGTTGTGAGTTTTGATCCTCATCCAAGAAGTATTATTCATGCAGGTGCCGATGGTATTCGCCTATTAACCACACTTAATGAGCGAAAATCCGTTCTAAGCCAATTAGGCGTTGATCTACTGTGTGTGATACCATTTACCCGTGATTTCTCGCTACAAAGTGCAGAAGAATTTGTGGTAAACTCACTTGTTAAAACCATTGGATTGTCGCACTTCGTTATTGGCTATGATCATCATTTTGGTAAAAATAGAGATGGGAACGCCATTTTACTTCAGCAAATAGGAAAAGAACATGGTTTTGATGTAGAAATTGTAAGTAAAAAAGAGATGGGAGACACAACCATCAGTAGCACAACTATAAGAAATGCATTAGAACATAAGGGAGACGTAGTTTTCGCTGCTCAATTATTGGGTAGAAGTTATTCATTTGAAGGAATTGTAATCCATGGAGATGAACGAGGTCGAACGATAGGCTTTCCTACTGCGAATATCCGACCTGATCACTCAGATAAACTTATACCTAAAGAGGGGATTTACGCGGTAAGGGTGTATGTTATGGGCGATTCCTATCAAGGTATGATGAACATTGGGCATCGACCAACCTTTGATGGGAAGCAGCAGAGTATAGAGGTTAACATATTTGATTTCGAAAAGAGTATCTATGGGCAAAATTTAAGAATAGAGCCTATTCAGCGAATTCGGGATGAAAAAAAATTTACAAACATCGATGCCTTGAAATCACAATTAAATCAAGATCGAGAAGAGTGTCTGCTTATCTTGGAGAGAGCTAGTATCTAGGCAGATAATTCGATACATGTGAATATTGTTCTATTATATAAAAAAGCGTATATTTTGAGACTAATATAGAATTGATAACATTCCAATTACATGAGCATAACCGCAGAAGAAAAAAAAGACATTTTTACCAATTTTGGTGGCGACAGTGCGAACACTGGTTCGACTGAAGGTCAAATAGCCTTATTTACTCACCGAATTAATCACCTTACCGAACACCTTAAAACCAATAAGAAAGACCACTCATCTCGTAGAGGTCTTCTAAAGTTAGTAGGTAAAAGACGTCGTTTACTTAATTATCTTATGAAAAACGATATCGAAAAATACAGAGAGCTCATCAAAGAACTCGGTATTCGTAAATAAATTAAAAAGGCTCCAAACGGAGCTTTTTTTATAATTTTTCTCTTGTAGTAAAACAGGTTTACTATGAGATAAAGCAACACTAAAAAACAATAATGAAAGAAGATTTTAGAAGTATTGAATTTGCACCCGGTAAAACACTATCTGTTGAGACTGGGAGAATAGCCAAACAAGCCGATGGATCGGTTGTAGTTCGCATGGGAGACACCATGGTATTATGTACGGCTGTAAGTGCTAAAGAACCTAAACCAGGTCAAGATTTTTTCCCATTAACGGTAGACCATAAAGAAAGTTTCTCAGCAGCTGGACGTTTCCCAGGAGGATTCATGAAGCGTGAAGGACGTTCAAATGAGAAAGAAATATTATCAAGTCGATTAATTGATCGTGTATTACGCCCCTTATTCCCTAAAGGATATTATAATGATACTCAAATCATAAGCTCGGTTATTTCATCTGACGACGAAAATGATGGGGACGTCCTAGGAGCAATTGGTGCTAGCTTAGCATTACACCTATCAGATATTCCATTTGATGGACCTATGGGTGAAGTTCGAGTAGGTAGAGTGGATGGCGAATTCATCATCAATCCAACGGTTACTGAGCTTCAATCATCGGATATCGATATGGTTGTAGGGGGTACTCGTGACTCCGTGCTCATGATCGAGGGTGAGATGGATGAAATTTCAGAAGAGGAAATGCTCGCAGCCATTAAAGCAGCTCATGCAGCTATAGTAACGCTATGTGATTTCCAGGATGAATTACGTAAGGAACTCGGTAAGGATAAACGTGAATTTACTCCTGTTGAAGCTAATTCAGAAGTTCTTTCTCATGTAAAAGAACTGGCTGAAGCAGCTATGATCGAAGTAATTGGTACGGGTCTTGGTAAAGAAGAGTACAATGCAAAAATCAAAGAAATTAAAGAATCAGCGATTGCTGCTTTAGAAGAGCAAGAAAAAGATGACGATTATATTTCTGAGGCTAAGAAAATACTCGGTCAAATCGAAAAAGATCAGCTAAGATCTATGATTCTTACCAAAAAGCGTCGAATTGATGGGCGTAGTCCTGATGATATACGAGACATTTGGACGCAAGTAGGGTATATCCCTAGAACGCATGGTTCATCAATATTTACTCGAGGCGAAACTCAAGCCTTAGTATCGGTAACTCTTGGTACCAAACGAGACGAACAGTCCGTTGATACTTTATTCAGCCAAGAAGGTAAAAAATTCATGTTACACTACAACTTCCCTCCATATTCTGTTGGTGAAGCAGGTTTCATGAGAGGTCCTGGTAGACGCGAAATTGGTCACGGCCATCTTGCCGAGCGTGCTCTCAAGATGATGATGCCAAGTTTTGATGAATTTGGATATGTAGTTCGTGTTATTTCGGATATCACAGAATCTAATGGTTCATCATCCATGGCATCTGTTTGTGGTGGTTCTATGGCACTAATGGATGCTGGTGTACCATTGAAGAAACCAGTTGCAGGTATTGCTATGGGTATGATAGTAGGAGAAGAGAATACGGTTGTACTGTCCGACATTCGTGGTGAAGAAGACTTCATGGGCGATATGGATTTCAAGACCGCTGGTTCTTCAGAAGGTATTACTGCTTGTCAGATGGACATGAAAGTACAAGGTATTAGTTTTGAGATTATTGAATCGGCACTCGAACAAGCTCGTGTTGGTCGTTTACATATTTTAGAACGTATGGCTGAGAGTATTTCAACTCCAAGAGCAGAATTATCTAAGTATGCTCCTCAATTCCTAAAAATGGAAATTGATGGAAGTGATATTGGAGCCGTCATTGGACCAGGTGGTAAAGTGATTCAAACCCTTCAAAAAGAAACGGGTACTGAAATAATCATCGAAGAGAATGACAAAGGAAAAGGTGTAATTACCATTTCTGCCAACGATTTAGCTAAGGCTGAAGAGGCTAAAAAGCGTATTAAGATGATTGTTGGGCATCTCGAAGAAGGTGCTACTTATAAAGGTATAGTAAAGTCTATCAAAGATTTTGGAGCCTTTGTAGAAGTTGCTCCAGGTAAAGATGGCTTACTTCATATTTCCGAAATCGATCACAAGAGAGTAGAAAAAGTAACCGACTATCTTGCTCTAGGTGACGAAATTGAAGTAGTTCTTCTAAAAGTAGAACATGGCGGAAAACTACGTTTATCACGTAAAGCACTTCTTCCAAAAGAGTAATCTACCATATATTATCGGATTAAAGGCCTTCCCAGAGTGAAGGCCTTTTTTTTGGCTATAGTAAAATAATTTCAGACCATTACCGTATCTTTATTAGCTAAAACATTCTTCGTTTCAAGGATATACTAAACTATGGATGCAGTCATAAATAAAACAAAACTCAATAGTGGATTAACCATCGTAAGTGAACACATTCCTAGTGTTAAGAGTATTTCTATTGGTATATGGGTAAAATCCGGAGCAAGACATGAAAGTGAAGAACAAGCCGGTGTAACGCATTTCTTGGAGCATATGCTTTTCAAAGGAACCAAAAAGCGTTCTGCGTACCAGATTGCTCAATCAATGGAGTCGGTTGGTGGCTACCTAAACGCATTTACCTCTACAGAATATACCTGCTACTATGCACGCTGTTTGGACACTGAATTAGAAAGAGCACTCGATGTACTTTCCGATATGGTGATGAACCCAACCTTTCCTACAGATGAAATTGAAAAGGAAAAAAAGGTGGTTGTAGAAGAAATGAAAATGTACCGAGATTCACCGGATGATTATTTGTTTGAAGAGTTTACTAGTCACTTATTTCAGAATCATCCGCTTGGAAGACCCATTTTAGGTTATGAAGAGACAGTAAATGCATTCACTGATGCGCATCTGTTTGACTATATGCGCCAGCGTTATGCTCCTGAAAATCTGATCATCGCAGTCGCAGGAAACGTGGATCATGAAGAAGTGACTCAGTTTTGTGAAAAATTATTCATGAATCACGATAGATCACTGCACACTCAAAATTTACCTAATCTTCCAACATTAGATACGAACCCATTACACCTATCTAAAAGTATTGAACAAACCCATTATATACTCGGTAGAAGAGGGTTACACTTTGATGATGAACAAAAGTATGTAATGCTATTGGTGAATACTCTATTAGGCGGTGGAATGAGTTCTCGACTGCATCAAAATATCAGAGAAAAGTATGGCTACTGCTATTCCATTCAAACATTTAATCAGAGCTTTACCGAGACAGGTATCTGGGGGGTATACGTAGGAACCGATAAAGAATACGTGAAACATGTGCATGAATTAGTAGTGGAACAATTACAAGATTTAGCACTAAAGACGGTCAATAACACGGAATTAGAGGAAGCTAAAGCACAGCTTAAAGGTAAAATGCTTTTGAGCCAGGAGAATACATCTAACCGCATGATGCGATTAGCAAAAAGTGAAATTTATTACCAAAGACATATCGATTTGGATGAATTGGTGAATCACATCGATCAGGTTACTGCGGAGGATATTCTTGATTTTTCAGCTGATTTCATGAATCAATCGCATTACGTAGAGGCTACATTAACACCAAAGTAGAACGAAAGTATAGATACACACTTATGAAAAAAGAAATTACCTACATAAAAGATTTACAAGAGCACATAAATAAAACTGTACAACTATCAGGTTGGGTGTACAACATGCGTAGTAGTGGAAGTTTGGTCTTTATTGAGTGTAGAGATGGTTCTGGAATTTGCCAATGTATCTTAAACAAAGAAGAGCTCTCGGATAACGAATGGACCATTGCATCAGGCTTAAAACAAGAGAGTGCAATACAAATTTCTGGACGAGTAGTTGCCGACGAGAGAAGTTTAGGTGGTGTTGAACTTCAAGTTACTGGAATTTCATTAATTCAACAGGTAGAAGATTATCCCATCACCCCCAAGGAGCATGGGGTCGAATTTTTAATGAATCATCGTCATCTATGGCTTAGAAGTCAACGACAATGGGCCGCTATGCGCGTTAGAAATGGAATCATCTTTGCTATACATACTTTTTTTCAAGGCAGGGGATTCATTCAAACCGATACCCCCATATTTACACCCAATGCTGCTGAAGGAAGTACGACATTATTTGAAACCGATTTTTTCGATCAAAAAGCTTACTTGGCTCAAACCGGTCAATTGTATGGTGAAGCACTTGCCATGGCGCATGGATTGATTTATACCTTTGGACCTACGTTTAGAGCTGAGAAGTCAAAAACACGTAGGCATCTATCCGAATTTTGGATGATTGAGCCAGAGATGGCATTTTATGATTTAGAAATGAATATGGATCTGGCCGAGGATATGTTGCGCTTTATTGTGAAAACGATATTGGGTAATTATGCCTCAGAATTACACATTCTAGAAAGGGACACGACCAGTTTAGAAAAATTAGTTGATAAAGCTTTTGTTCGTATTACGTACGATCGAGCCGTTGAGATTCTAAGAAGTGAAGATACCGCCTCACTGTTAGACCAAATGTTAGAAGATCGAAAAACCGAAAAAGACACGATTTTACAAGAGCAAAAAGAACTCCAAAAAGAACATGGAAGCGCCAAAAAATGGAGGAAAAAGCAGATAGAGAAGCGTATTTCTGATATTAATTCTCGAGTCGATCAAATTGACGAAGACATGCGTAATCTTCCTAAATGGAAATCTTCGGCACAGAATTTTGAGTGGGGACAAGACTTTGGCGGAAGTGATGAAACGGTATTAACCATGCAATATGATGTGCCTGTGATGGTTACTCACTGGCCCGCTGAAATAAAAGCTTTTTATATGAAGCGTGACGAAAGTAATACCTATGCTCTTGGTGTCGATGTCTTGGCTCCAGAGGGCTACGGTGAAATAGTAGGTGGTAGTCAACGGGAAGATGACTTAGATTTGCTGCTCGAGAGAATAGAAGAAGAAGGTTTGGATCAATCCGTATTTGAATGGTATCTAGATCTAAGAAGATTTGGATCCGTTCCTCATGCTGGTTTTGGTTTGGGTCTTGAACGAACCGTTGCCTGGATATGTGGCCTAAACCATGTTCGTGAAACCATACCCTTTCCTCGTATGATGGGTAGAATTACCCCTTAATTAGGTTTATGGCTGGCAAAACGTCATCATTAGATTTGTTTCGATTAGCGGTCGCAGAAATAAAAAATGCGCAGTTATCTCCTGTTTATGTGTTATCAGGAGGGGAAGAATTTTTTGTTGATCGTTTTCTAAAAGCTGTACAAGAAATTATCCCAGCACATGAACGTGACTTCAATAGTGATTATTTATATGGTAATGAATCTAATTTAGATACGGTTTTACAACTGGTTAAAAGTTTTCCGATGATGGCGGAAAAGCGTTTAGTGATTGTGAAGAATGCGGATTCTTTACTAAAAAAGGGTGGTGCATCTACTCAAGAAGTCTTTCAACAATATCTATCTCATCCCAATCCTCAGAGCATTTTGGTTCTTCATCTAGAATCAAAAATTCCTAAAAATACAAAGCTAGGTAAATCACTAAGCCAAAAACATATTCGTTCTTTGGAGTTCGAACCTCTCGCCGATTATCAATTAGCTAATTGGGTTATGGGGTGGGCCAAACAAGAGTACCAACTTCAACTCAGTGAGCAGCTAGCCCAACTTATTGCCCAATTGGTGGGTAATGATCTTAAATTATTAGCCACTGAAATTGAAAAAATTGGCACATACACCTCTAAACTACAAGGTGAAGTTACCTTAGAGCAGGTGAAAGATGTGATCGGTAATTATAGAGGTTTTGATGTATTTGAGCTAAAAGAAGCCATTAATAAAAAACAATTAGATCAAGCGTTTTACATAGCCCAACGTATTCTACAACAAAGTAAGTCTGATACCGGTGAGATCATTCGAATCATCTCTTTTCTATACTCTGATTTCAGCAAATTATGGCAGATTATACGGCTTCAACAGTCCAATAAAACAGAGCAGAATATAAAGCAGCAACTTCATATCGGAAGTCCCTATTACTTCAAGCGTTTAGTGCAAGATGCTAGGCGATATACTATAGAGGATTTAGAGGCTATTTTCAATGCGTTATTGGATGCAGACCGAGCCGTGAAGGGATTTTCTACTATGGATGTTAGCGGTATTTTGATGCTACTTGTTAAAAGATTGGTGCATCCTAATGAGTATGCCTAGTAGGATAACAGCTGCTTCATACGATTTTCAAGCTTTGAATGAGCTAAATACCCTTGTTCTAGCTGTTTGTTGAAGGGTATAGGGGTATTTAGTGAGGATACTCTAATAATTGGCGCATCTAGGTAATTGAATCCGTGTTCACTAATGTAAGCTGCAATTTCACTCATAGGCCCCATAGTTTCTGAGGCTTCTTGAAGTAATAGTACACGATGTGTTTTTTTAACCGAAGCCAATACGGTATCCCAGTCGATTGGTGACAAACAACGTAAATCGATAACTTCGATATTGACACCCTCGGCTAACATGTGATGGGATAATTCCTTTGCCCAATGAACCCCCAGTCCATAGGTGATTATTGAGGCATCCTGACCTTCAATGACACAACGTGCTTTGGAAAAATCTACCCGTTCAGCTTCTGAAGGAACCATTTCCTTTACGCTTCGATAGATTTTTTTGTGCTCAAAAAATAATACAGGATTTGGCTCAAATAAAGCACTGTAAAGCATGTCTTGAGCGTCTTTCACCGAGGATGGAACCAAAATTTTTAATCCGGCGTGAGGCATGAACCAGCCTTCAGGTGATTGTGAGTGAAAGGGACCAGCACCCACACCGGCACCATAGGGTAATCGTATAGTTAATGGAATAGGAGGAGACCACCGATAGTGTGATTTCGCAATATTTTGAATGATTTGATTCATTCCACAACTCACAAAATCGGCAAATTGCATTTCTATCACGGGATGAAAACCATCTAGGGATAGACCTAAGCCTGCGCCCAAAATACCTGATTCAATGATGGGTGTGTTTCTAATTCGATCGCTACCAAATTCATCCAAAAAACCTTCTGAAATTTTAAATACACCTCCATAACCCGCAATATCTTGCCCCATAAAAACAGCTGTTGGGTTTTCCTTAAGTCCCTGGTGTAATCCATCTCTAATGGCATCTACGTAACGTTTTTCTACCTTCTCTTCGTGATCTGTGTTCTTAGAAATAGTTGGAAGTGTTGGGGTGGGAGCATATACGGCTTGTAACTCTGATGATTCGTCGAAAACGGGCTCATCTGCTTGTATGGCGGCTTTTAAATCACTATTGAAAGAACTCTTTATTTCAGTTCTTAAACGCTGGAAATCTTGCTCTGTAAGTTTAAAATGATCCGCTAAATACTGTTCCATCCGGCTAATCGGATCTTTTTTCGACCATTCTTTAAACATATCATCAGGTACGTAAGCTGTGCCAGAAGCCTCTTCATGACCTCTCATTCGAAAGGTCATAGCCTCGATGAGTACGGGAGTCCCTTTCAATGCTAATTTTCTAGCTCTACTCATCGTATTGAGTACATCAAATACATCATTACCATCCACCTGAAAACCCTTAATGCCATATCCCTTGGCACGGTCTACTAGATCTTTACAGGCAAATTGTTCGTTGGTTGGTGTGGAAAGTCCATAGCCATTATTTTCAATCACAAAAACGACGGGTAATTTCCAAACGGCGGCAAGATTAAGAGCTTCATGAAAATCACCTTCACTAGTAGCACCATCCCCACAAAAAGAAACGGCTATACTTTGATCTCCTCGTAATTTTCTGGCTAACGCTAAACCATCAGCAACAGGCATCATGGCCGCAAGATGGGAAATCATGCCAACGATACCATACTCCAAGGTGCCAAAATGAAACGAGCGTTCTCGTCCGTTGGAAAACCCATCGGCTTTTCCAAATAACTGACAAAACAGAGGATAGAAAGGGACGTTACGATGCGTAAATACTCCCAAATTGCGGTGCATGGGTAATATGACATCTTCAGGCGAACAGGCTTCTACTACACCTATAGATATGGCTTCCTGCCCGATACCAGAAAACCATTTACTAATCTTATTTTGACGCAATAAGCTTAGCATTTTTTCTTCAATAAGTCTTGGAGTAAGTAGGGCTTTGTATAGCTCTAGCGCTTTACTATGTTGCGCTTTTGACCTGCTCTTAGATGCTTTCTTATGCAAAGTAAAAATCCGTTGTTATTCTGGTTAGCTAGTAAGTAAGCATTGCCTCAAATTAATTACCTAGTAGATACGCAAAAAATAACGGAGCAACAATGGTGGCATCTGATTCAATTATAAATTTGGGTGTATCTATTCCAAGTTTTCCCCAGGTAATCTTCTCATTGGGCACGGCACCTGAATAGGAGCCAAAACTTGTGGTTGAGTCACTTATTTGACAAAAATAGGACCAAAGTGGAACCTCACGCTCAAGATCCTGTTCAATCATCGGCACCACACAGATAGGGAAATCGCCTGCTATACCGCCACCAATTTGAAAGAATCCCACCCCTGGATTAGACTCTTCTTGATACCAATTGGCCAATTCTATCATATATTCTATGCCCGATCGCATAGCATGTACCGATGTTCTTCCTTCCATGCAATGAGAAGCAAAGAAATTTCCGCAGGTTGAATCTTCCCATCCAGGTACGACAATAGGTAGATTCTTTTCAGCAGCGGCTAAAAGCCATGAGTTTTTAGGGTCTATTTGGTACTTGTCTTTTAGTTCATCGCTCAGGAGTAAATCATAAAAATATTCATGAGGAAAATGCCGGTCACCTGATTCCGTTGCTGCTACCCATCGTTGAACAAGGTGTTCCTCTATAGCACGCATAGCTTCCATTTCTGGTATACAAGTGTCCGTGACACGATTATAGTGCTGTTCTAGTAGTTTCTGTTCATCGGAAGGACTTAAGTCACGATAGTTAGGAATACGACGATAGTGATTATGGGCAACTAAATTAAAAACATCCTCTTCTAAATTAGCTCCTGTGCAGGAGATGATATGCACTTTATCTTGACGGATCATTTCTGCTAGAGAGATACCTAATTCTGCCGTACTCATCGCACCGGCAAGAGTAATCATCATCTTATGGCCTTCTTGCAGTTTTGTTTCATAGGCCTGAGCAGCTTCAACCAGAGCAGCCGCATTAAAATGTTTAAAATTGTTTTGTAAAAAAGTTGAAATAGGGCCTTTAGACATTGCTTTTACTATTTATAAAGTTAAATTGCTTAGGTAGTTATGAATCTAAGTATTCGGGAGGGTTATGTCGATTATACAAAACATATTAATCGTCGTTGGAATATTCCTGGTATTAGGAGGTGTATTAATGTTATTATCGAAGTTAGAAGATTGATAATCTCTTTACTACATTCTTGCTAATCATCATTCGTCATATCCTAAAATGGATAACATATTGCTAACCGATTGTTCATCTCGGTATAAATAGTCATAGTGATTTCCATTTTCATCTATATCAACTACCACTTGTCTGGGAGAGGGGATTAAACAGTGTTTAATGCCTCCATAGCCTGAAATAGCATCCTGATAGGCTCCAGTATGAAAAAATCCTATATACAAAGGATGCGCTCCTTCAGGATCTTCATAACTGGGTAGTAGTATCTGTTGATTAAGTTGTTCTGAATTATAGTAGTCGGAATGATCACAACTAATGCCACCTATATTAATTCGCTTGTAACTGTGATCCCATTTATTAATGGGAAGTAAAATGAATTTTTCGTTAATGGACCAGGCGTCTGGTATGGTATTCATGAGTGAGTTATCAATGATGTACCAAAGTTCTGTATCATTTTGTTGTTTTTGCTCAATCACTTTGAAAATAACGGCTCCACTTTCGCCTACGGTATATTTACCGAATTCGGTATACAAATCGGGTTCCTCGATCCCCGACATTTCACAGCTTTCTTTAATGTTTCGTACAATTTCATCGACGATATACTGGTAGTCGTATTCGAAGCCTAGGCTATTACGAATTGGAAATCCACCTCCAATATTAAGGGCATGTAGGGCAGGAGCTACTTTTTTTATTTGAGTATAGATGTCCAATCCCTTTTTAAATTCTCCCCAATAATAAAGATTATCATTAATTCCAGAATCCACGAAAAAATGTACCATTTTGAGTTCGAGTAATGGATTGGGAACAATTTTTTGAGTGACTAAATCAAGCAATTCTCTTTTATTAATCCCAAGCCGTGATGTATAATAGGCGGCTTGTGGTTCTTCTTCTATGGATACTCTTAAACCGATTTTTAGGGTGGTATCTTTTTGCCATTGTAATATGCGGTCTAGTTCGTGTACACTATCTAAAATGGTGATGGAGTTTTCGAAGCCTTCTTTCTGGAGTAGTATTATTTTTTGAATGTATTCGTCGGTTTTAATCCCGTTATGAACAATGGTAATATCTTTTTGAAGTTTTCCTTGGGCATACAGTTTAAATACCAAGTCAATATCGAAGGCAGATGAGGTTTCTAAAGATACATCTTCTTTAAGGGCGGTTTTAACCACATGACTAAAGTGGCAGCATTTCGTACAATAACAAAATTCATAACTACCTTTGTACTCATATTTTTGAATAGCTGAATGAAAAAGTGAACGAGCTTTTACTATTTGTTCCCTAATCTTTGGTAAATAGGTTAATCGAAATGGCGTACCATATTTATTGATTAGCTCCATAAGGTTAACCTGGTTGAATCGTAAGGTCTCATCTTCTAGATGAAAGCCTTCCTGAGGAAAGTAATAGGTTTGTTCAATTAATTCTTTGTAGCTGTTTTTCATTAATATATCATATAATAATAGGGGATGATGAGTTGTATTTGAGACATCTAGTTATCTCATTTTTGTCGAAAGGAATGCAATCTTAGAAATTAGGCACTTTTTAAACAAAAAAGAACCATTAGCGTCATAAAAATAACATTGATAGATAAGCACAAGACCTTACATAAAAGTAGATTTTTCAGTGCTTTGCGCACGGCAGTTGTGATTTCTTTGGTATGGAATCTAAGCCTTAATGCACAATCGAACGGTCTAAAATGGGATGATGACTTGCGCGTGCCAGAACATAACGCACTCAATGACGCATATATAATGGATCGCGTGAGTATATCCTATAATAAAATGCTCATCTATAATCAGCGAATTGGTCGGGTGTACAGTGAATCAGAACTTCTTATCATTATCGATCGAGCGTTAAAAGATTCGGGGCATAGTTTATCTAGCCAGCAATGGATTCAGATCGACAGTGTGAAATTCAATGAACAAGGTGACTCATTTGATCTGGCTTTGAGTATTCAACCGGAGTCACCGAATCAAGACCTACTCATAAATAGTAGAAAAAGTCAGTTTAATGGGGTGCTTGGTTTGGTGCCCAATAACAAAGGTACCTTATACTTGGTTGGTGATATCCAATTAAGGATACCTAATTTAAGTTTAGAAGGGCAGGATTTATTCTTTAGTTATCAAAGAACCGATCTCAATTATAGTACGGCTAATTTTCTGTACAATCACCCAATTCGGGCGAATGAATGGTCCATAGAAGCTGGTATTTTGTTCGAACAACGTGATTCACTGTATCAAAAAATTGACCTTCAATTCGGACAGAGGTTTCAAATACGTTCTAATTTTTCATTACATCTAGGCGTTGCACTGGAGAAGCTAGAAAGTACAGGAAGCATACTAGGTCCTCTGGCGAATAATCAATCCTTTAGCCTTACAGGTGGATTCGAGTGGGCTCAGTCTGCATTCTCTCAAAGGGATAACAGTAACTTCGCTCAATTACCGACTTTATCCTTTAGATCCGGGTTTACGGGCTTAGAATCCAATTTTAAAAGCTATATCCAATTAAAAAAACAACAATCAACGAAAGCCTCAACAACGGAAGCTTCTCAAATGAAGGGTGATTTAACGGAGCAATGGGTCGTTAAGGCTCGCATACATTGGGGGCTCCTATATGGATTTAACACCCCAAGTTATGCCTATTTACTACAGAGTTTAGATTGGAATCATGCCCCCCATCTCTTGTGGTCAGATATTTCAGTGTTTGGAGGTGCGAATAGTTTGGCCGGATTTTATGAACGACAATTTAGTGCAAGCACCGCCTATCTAGTAAAAGGAGCTTTTGGGTATCAGATGAATCCAAATAATCGGTGGGAGGTCTTTGTTTCTGGTGGATTGTATAACCAATTTGTCGCTGAGGGATTATCTGATCCACTATCTACTCTGTTATCCGTGGGGGTGACTTATCGGTTTGAAACCGAATTGGGCACTATTCAGTTAAGCATTGCCAATCCGATTGGTGGAGATTATGAGGGGGCAAAGGTTCACCTGTTAAACGGGTGGTAAAGTCTGGGTTATTTAAAGCTATTCTTCCTTATATTTCTTCCCTAAAAATATACCTATGATACAGAAAGACTTAGAGAATCGAATTCTAGTATTAGATGGTGCCATGGGCACTATGATTCAAAAACACAAGCTATCCGAAGATGATTTTAGAGGACCTCGATTCGCTAGTCATCCGGTTGATGTGAAAGGGAATAATGATCTACTAAGTCTTACTCAGCCAGAAATCATTAAGGATATACACCTACAATACTTGGCTGCAGGTGCGGATATTTTAGAAACCAATACCTTTTCTAGTACTTCCATAGCTCAAGCCGATTATGAGATGGGTCATTTAGCCTATGAGCTAAACAAAGCATCCGCTGAACTTGCTAAAAAGGCCATTGAAGAATTCAACAGTGATCAGCCTAAATATGTAGCTGGTGCATTGGGACCAACCAATCGGACGGCTTCTATTTCACCCGATGTGACCAGACCCGGATATCGTGCGGTCCATTTCGATGAATTAGCATTGGCCTACAAAGAACAAGCGAGTGGGCTGATGGATGGAGGGGCCGATCTATTACTCATAGAGACCATTTTTGATACTTTAAATGCCAAAGCAGCCATCTATGGCATTATGGAATTATTCGAGGAGAAAGGTCATGAATTACCCATTATGATATCGGGAACCATTACCGATGCCAGTGGCCGTACGTTATCGGGACAAACGGTAGAAGCTTTCTTAATTTCACTATCTCATGCCCCCATCTTAAGTATTGGATTGAATTGTGCGCTTGGAGCCGAGCAACTTAAAGAGTATATACGAGTGTTGGCTCAAAAAGCTCCTCATTTTATTAGCGCTTATCCCAATGCCGGTCTCCCAAATGAATTTGGTGAATATGATCAAAGCCCAGAAGATATGGCCGCCCAGCTCAATTCTTATTTAGCTGATGGTCTAGTAAATATCATCGGGGGTTGTTGCGGAACCACTCCGGATCATATTCAGAAAATAGCCGATTTAGCTCATAGCTATACTCCAAGAGTTTCCGCGGTCCAGGAGGGGGTACAGTGAAGCCGTCGCCATTACAGTTAAGTGGTCTTGAACCTTTCTACGTAGGACCAAATACCAATTTCATTAACGTAGGAGAACGAACCAATGTAACCGGTTCGAGAAGGTTTTTAAGGCTTATTAAAGAAAAAAATTATGAAGAAGCCTTAGATATTGCCCGTGAACAAGTAGAGGGTGGGGCACAAATCCTCGATGTTAATATGGATGAGGGCTTACTCGATAGTGCCGAGGAAATGGCACATTTCCTCAATCTAATCGCTTCTGAGCCAGACATTGCTCGTATTCCAATCATGGTGGATTCATCTAAATGGGAAGTCATTTTAGCGGGGTTGAAAACACTACAAGGCAAAGGAGTCGTAAACTCCATATCTCTAAAAGATGGAGAAGAAACCTTTAAGCAACGGGCGAAAATCATTCAGCGATTTGGAGCGGCCGTAATAGCGATGGCTTTTGATGAGCAGGGTCAAGCCGATTCATTAGAACGTAGAATTGAAATTTGTGAGCGCTCCTATACTATATTAGTAAATGAGATAGGTTTTGATCCTTCGGATGTGATTTTAGATCCCAATATTTTTCCCGTTGCCACAGGAATGGAGGAGCATGCCACCAACGCACTTGACTTTTTTCACACTGCTAAGTGGATCCGTGAACATTTAACAGGCGCTCATATTATTGGGGGGGTAAGTAACGTTTCTTTTTCCTTCCGAGGCAATGATACCGTTCGAGAAGCCATACATGCGGCTTTTTTATATCATGCTATACAGCATGGAATGGACATGGGTATTGTGAATCCCAGTCAGTTGGAAGTATATGATGAAATCCCACCAAAATTATTGGAGGGGGTAGAGGACGTGTTGTTCAATCGACGCTCCGATGCAACTGAACGCCTCTTAGATTTGGCTGAGAACTACAAAGATCGTGGTGAAGTAAAAGAAAAAGCCGTTCTTGAATGGAGATCAACCCCTATACATGAACGTTTAGAATATGCCTTAATCAAAGGTATTACAGAATTCATTGACGCTGATGTAGAGGAAGCAAGAACCCACTTATCTTCACCTTTAGAGGTGATCGAAGGGCCGTTGATGGACGGCATGAATAGAGTTGGAGATCTCTTTGGGGAAGGAAAAATGTTTTTGCCGCAGGTAGTGAAAAGTGCTCGAGTAATGAAGCAAGCGGTTGCTTATTTAACTCCATTCTTAGAGGCTGAAAAGGCGGAAATGAATGAGGTAATGAGCCGCCCAAAAATATTACTGGCTACCGTCAAAGGAGACGTGCATGATATTGGTAAGAATATCGTAGGAGTGGTTTTAGCATGTAATAGTTATGATGTGGTCGATCTGGGGGTTATGGTACCTACTCATAAGATTATAGAAGCCGCTATTGAACATCAGGTATCCATGATTGGTTTAAGTGGTCTGATTACTCCTTCACTGGATGAAATGGTGGATGTAGCTAGGGAAATGAAAAAAGCAGGACTTACAATCCCCTTACTTATTGGCGGAGCTACCACATCCAAACTACATACCGCGGTAAAAATAGAACCTGAATATGAACATGGAGTCATTCATGTTTTAGATGCTTCTAGAGCGGTAACAGTAAGCAACGACATTCTAAACGCTGAACATGGCCCTAGCTATTTAAAAGGTATTTCGAATGAATATGAGCAGATGAGAGAACAGTACGCCGGACGATCTCAGCAAAAGAAATTATTGGATTATTCAACGGCTTGTGAAAACTCTTGGGCAACCGATTGGGATAGTTTCAACCCGAAAAAACCCAATTTTGAAGGAGTTAAAGTAGTTGAAATTGATGATTTAGATGTATTGATACCTTTTATTGATTGGTCACCCTTTTTTAAGACATGGATGCTTACGGGTAAATATCCACAGATATTAGAGGATGCGACCGTGGGAGCACAGGCCACAGAGTTGTTCAATGACGCACAGCTGATGCTGGAGCGTATGAAGAATGAATGTAAAAGCACCGCAAAGGGAATCTTGGGAATTTTCCCAGTTTCACGTGATCAAGAAGAAGTAATGATTTATCCTGCGGGAACACAAGCAAGTGAATTTTCGAGCACTCAAGCGCTGGCTAAATTTCACTTCCTTCGTCAGCAAGCCGAAAAGAGGCAAGGGCAGCCGAATATAAGTCTAGCAGATTTTATCTGTCCTGAAAGCTATCAAAAAACCGATTATATGGGAGCTTTTGCGGTTACAGCTGGTTTGAATATTTCTGGATTATTAGAAGAATTTGAACAAAGCCACGACGATTATTCCAGTATACTGCTTAAAGCACTGGCCGATCGCCTAGCAGAAGCCTTTGCTGAATATCTTCATTTTAAAGTGAGAACAGAATATTGGGGATATTCGGATGAATCCTTTGATAATGAACGGTTTATACGAGAGGATTATGAGGGGATACGGCCGGCCCCAGGGTACCCGGCATGCCCTGATCATACTGAGAAATGGACCCTATTTTCTCTGTTAGGTGTTCCTGAAAGAATTGGAGTTAGTCTAACCGAATCACTTGCTATGTTACCGGCTAGTTCTGTGAGTGGATTTTATTTTGCCCATCCTGATGCGCGATATTTCGCGGTTGGGAAGGTTGGTCAAGATCAGATGCGGACGTATTCGACCCGAAAAAAACGTGCCCTAGCTGAAATGGAACAGTGGTTAAGGCCTAATTTAGCCTACGAACCTGAATCTTAAGAAATACACGACATGAAAGTTACTGAGTATTTTGAAGCCGCCAAGGATAAAACCTTATTTAGCTTTGAGGTTTTACCTCCTTTGAAAGGGCAGAACATTCAAACTCTATTTGATCATATAGACCCTTTAATGGAGTTTAATCCTCCATTTATTGATGTAACCTATCATCGCGAGGAATATGAGTTCAAAAAATTACCCAATGGGCTAATGGAACGGAAGACCGTACGTAAGCGCCCTGGAACGGTTGGAATTTGTGCGGCTCTTCAGAATAAATACAAAGTGGATGCGGTACCTCACATTATTTGTGGTGGCTTTACTCGTGAGGAAACTGAAAATGCCCTCATAGATCTACATTTTTTAGGTATTGAAAATATTATGGTGTTACAGGGAGATGTACGAAAGCCCGATCGTGATTTTATTCCCGAAGAAGGGGGGCATACCTATGCTTCTGAGTTGCTTGAACAGGTGGTTAAGTTAAACAAGGGTAGTTTTTTAGATGAGGATCTGGAACAAGCCGACGCCACTAATTTTTGTATTGGGGTTTCTGGCTATCCGGAAAAGCATATGGCAGCTCCAAATCTGGATACCGATATGAATTATTTAAAGCAAAAGGTGGATAAGGGCGCGGATTATATAGTTACACAGATGTTTTTCGACAATCAGAAGTACTTTGATTTTGTACGTAAATGTCGAGATATGGGAATTAATATTCCTATTGTCCCAGGTTTAAAACCGCTCACTTCGCTTCGTCAGCTAACCATTCTTCCACAGATATTTCATATCGATTTACCCACCGATTTAACCAAAAGTCTTGAAAAAGCCACTTCTAATGAAGCTGCCAAAGAAATTGGTATCGAGTGGGCGATTCAACAGTCAAAAGAACTTATAGACTTTGGAGTACCGACTCTGCATTATTATTCTATGGGTAAAAGTGAATCGGTATACAAGGTAGCATCAGCTGTATTTTAGGAAGAATATTTTTTGTGGTATCTTTCCATAACGAAATCATCATTCTTTCTGAAGTTCATTTATACTAAGATATGGTCGAAATGGAAATTTTCGGTTTAACTACCTCTACCAGAACTACCTCTGCGTATGCTTTGATTCTGGTTGAAGTGAATGGTAACCGGCGTTTACCCATTATTATAGGATCTTATGAAGCACAGGCTATTGCATTGGAGATGGAGCAAATTAAACCTCCTAGGCCCATGACCCATGACCTGACCATGCAAGTGATTAAAGATATGGGAGGGACCATCGAGCATGTGTATGTTCATCATTTGAAGGAAGGCACCTTCTATGCTAGCGTTTTGGTTCAAGGGGTTACTCAAAGTTATGATATCGATGCTAGGCCAAGTGATGCCATTGCTTTGGCCGTTCGTTTCGGTTGTCCTATCTATGTATCACACGAGGTGCTTGATGAGGCTGGAATTATTCAGCCCGAAGAAGACAACGAGAAAGGACAGGTGACCAAAGAAAAGAAGTCGACGAAAGAATCTAGCGAAGCGAACCAAAAAACCCCCTTAGAGGTGTTGGAAGAACAATTACAGATTGCCATCGAAACTGAAAACTATGAAAAAGCCGCCCAGTTACGAGATCAGTTACAGCGACTAAGAGGTTAGACCCTGTGCAGTTTCAGTCACTTAGTTTTGAACAATTTGGTAGCGGTAGTTTTTTGAAAGAATACCTTAATGGTAACCCGTTACTTTCAGAATTTTATAGTTATTTTCCATTGCAGGATAATACGTTAGGTTCATTAGCTAATAAAAAAATTACATCACTCGAGCATACTTTTCGCGGGGATCGATCGGAAATAGTAGCGGCACTCAAGTTATTTCACACGACCTTAGGGATAGAAGATAATCAAAAAGAAGTACGGGATAGTTTGCTCCAAAACGATAGCTATTGTGTAGTTACTGGGCAGCAACTCTCTTGGTATGGTGGGCCGTTGTATACCTTTCTAAAATTGATGAGTGCTATCCTAAAGGCAAGAGAATTAACAAAATCTACTGGAAAAACTATTATACCTGTGTTTTGGCTTGCTGATGAAGACCACGACTATGACGAAATTAATGTTAGCCATTGGTATGAGTGGAATCGTCTTTTAGAGCATCAGGAGCCACTCCATCATGAATTATTACATTCTGTAGTATCGCACACCTTCGTTAATAATGCGAAGGATGGGGTCTTAAATGGTCAAAATTCTGAGCGTGGAAAGCCTGTTTCTCAAATTATTGGAGATGTAGAAGAATTTAAAAATCAGCTCCTCAACCTTCTTAAAAGGGAATATCTACAGCATCCAATACCAAAAACTTCATCAAACGAAGATTCAGAGTCCTTCTTTCGGGTTGATGCTCATGTCAAAGAGGCCTTTGAATGTATAGCCTCTTCATACAATCCAAACGCAACTCATGCTCAAAATTTCGCGCAATGGATCCTCAAGGTCTTTCCCAATGAAGGCATACTCATAGCAGGCAGTCACGATCCAGCACTTAAGGCCCATCTTAAACCCGTTATTCAAGAAGCCATTGAGCGGCATTCGGAGCTTACTGGGCTACTCCGAAAACAAAGTGAAAAGTTAGTAGCACTTGGATTCTCAGCTCAGGTGTCAGTCATGGATTCTCAGTGGTTTATCATTAACAAGAATGGTAAACGGGTGAAGCTTCAACTCACTGAAAACGGCACGTATGTTTATCAAGAAGGCCTTGCACAAGCGCAACTGACCGATGCTAAGCTTCGCGATTTAATTTCACATGCCCCAGAGAGACTATCACCTAATGCCTTACTAAGACCCTTATTACAAGAGTTTCTATTGCCGGTATGTGCCTATGTGGGTGGGCCAGCAGAAATAGCCTATCATGCCCAATTACAGGAACTATTTAACTCTTTTGGTAGAGATTTACCTATACTCATCCCTAGGCTTAGTGCTACTTTTAGAGAGGCGACCATTAAGAAATCAATGGAAGAACTTCCGTTCGCTTTTGAGGAGTATATAATTGAATATCAGGAACTCAAAAAGCGATACATGCAACTCCAGCAAAGTTCGAAGGTAGTGGATGAATTCGCTGCTTTTAGTGATCAATTAACAAAGAGTTATGCCCTGAAACAGGAACAATTCACCCATAATAATCCTACACTAGAGGCTTCATATGAAAAGGCAGGGGTTAATCTAGCTTCTGCTTTGGATTATTTTCAGCAGAAATTACATAAATCGGTTGAGCTAGAACATGCCGAACAACTTCGTAAGCTGCGTATTGTACAAGAATATTTATTTCCCAAAGGACCGATGGAGCGAGTCTTACACCCTGCATACTTTATGATGCGCTATGGTGTTAATTTTTGGCACCAACTATTATCTGAACTAGAAGAGCAAGACTTATCCATGAAGAGTCATTACCTCATTGATGTTTAACTGGTATGCAATCGGTATCCAATAATCACAAAGTTATCCTAAGATCCTATTTTCGGTCCAAGAGAAATCGAATTTCTGATAGGGATTGGGCGGATCGCAGTACGGCCATCCATAATCATATTGTTCACGCTAAATGGTATAATTCGGCTAAGACGGTGCATTCTTATGTTTCTATGAATCATCGTAAGGAAGCCAATACACATCGTTTAATTCAGGAAATATTGGGCTCTGATAAACGTTTAATGGTACCTGTGATGCAAACTAATCGCTCCTTACAACATGTGCATGTTCAAGACTGGAACGAGCTAATCCCAAATGAGTGGGGTGTTATGGAACCGAAATCACAAGTCTTTATAGAACCAATGGATATAGATGTGGTATTGGTCCCCCTGCTTGCTATCGATGGTTTTGGGAATCGATTGGGATACGGAGCAGGGTATTACGATTCATTTTTGAAAGATTTAACACCTTCAACCATCACGGTAGGTTTGGTGTTCAATGATTTCGTTGTAAAGAAATTACCGGTTGATTCATGGGATATTCCCTTGGATGCCTTTGTAACGGAAAGAGGCTTTTTTCCTTGTAACCATAACAAGGAATTACCGTATACTAAAATATGATGCGTACAAAAAATAAAAGCCGATTTACAGACAATTATTCCAGCTATTCAACGCCATTTGCAAAAGAATCACTGGATGTTACCCTGGAAGAATTTTTAGACACGGAAGAACCTAAAAAGCTAAATACCTTTAATCTAGCTACGATATCTGGGGCCGTTATCCTTACGATTACCTTTATTTATATACTTTCTAATCTAGGGTTATTGAGTGGTGTTCGATTTCAATCCATTTCCGCTTTACCCATTATAGGGGGGCTTCTACTTCTTCTAACCGGTATAAGTGGTCGCTTCATGGGGGAGAAACGAAAAAAGCGACCAAAAAGACGCGCAAAAAATACATCAGATGATGTTTATGGTGCAGATGACCTTCGTTACGAATCAAGAGTCCATTCCAAATTTGATGTATTTGGTGCTGGCAATTCCAAATCGGAGGGGATGGGTTCAACCCGAGAAAAACAAAATCAGGAACCAAGAAGTACGGGTTTACAGGACGATTCTACAACCTCTTCATGGAGCTATTTTCAGCAGAGAAAAAATCGAAAACTCACCAAATCTCGTAGCGACAAAAAACTGTGGGGGGTATGTGGTGGATTAGGAGAATTTTTTGGTATTTCATCGGTTTGGGTGAGATTAATTTTTGTGGCGGCCTTTTTTATGGGTTGGGGCTCTAGTTTATTTATATATATCGCCCTAGGTTTAATTTTGAACAAAGGTCCATTGGATTTGGATCATCCTGAACAATGGTAATCAACTTATGTTAATATCATTTGAGGGCGTAGATGGTTGTGGTAAATCCACCCAAATAGAGTTGTTAAAACGGCACTTGGAAATAGATTTGGGCAA
>CAKZLH010000245.1 GCA_937125285.1 uncultured Balneolaceae bacterium
GATGCGATTATGAAGGGACAGATTCATGAGGTTATAGAGGCGCTACGTATACAGGATAATCTGGAAAAAATGCAGGAAATGGCGGAGTAAATCTAGCTTCTATACCTGTACTAATAAAATTTTCAATGCACTAAATAACCCATTCCTATAGAAAAATGGGCTTTTAATCAATCACTAAAAGAGCGATATATGATTCCGCTCAAAAAATAATTCAATTTATTCGGGGGGCAGCTTGAAGTATTTGTTCGCTAGCCTGGCTTTTAAACTGCTCGAAGTTGCTCACAAACATTTGAGCCAATTTTCGGGCCTTTTTATCGTACTCAATCGCATCTTCCCAAGTGTATCTAGGAATCAGTAGTTTAGAAGGTACGCCACTTACCTGAATAGGGACTTGAAACCCAAAAATCGGATCTTTTACATATTCTACCTTATCCAGTTTGCCATCAATGGCTTGGCTGAGCATTTGCCGGGTGTATTTTAGTTTGATGCGCTCTCCTACGCCAAATTCACCTCCTGTCCAACCCGTATTCACCATCCATACCTTAACTTTGTGCTTCTTGATTTTATCGGCTAATAACTCGGCATAAACGGTAGGGTGAAGGGGCATGAATGGCGATCCAAAACAAGCTGAAAAAGTAGCTTGTGGTTCGGTAACTCCACGTTCAGTACCCGCCACTTTAGCCGTATAACCACTAATAAAATGATACATGGCTTGCTCGGGTGTTAAACGAGCAATGGGAGGTAGCACTCCAAAGGCATCACAGGTAAGGAAAATAATGTTTTCAGGATGATTACCCTTACCTGTTTCACTAGCGTTTGGAATAAAATCTATAGGGTAGGAGCACCGTGTATTTTGAGTAAGACTTACGTCATCAAAGTCGGGTTCACGATTATGATCTAATATCACATTTTCTAAAATGGTTCCTGGCATTTTGGTAGTTGCATAAATCATGGGCTCACTCTTGGCACTAAGATTTATGGTTTTCGCATAGCAACCACCTTCAAAATTGAAAATTCCTTCGTCGCTCCAACCGTGTTCATCATC
>CAKZLH010000246.1 GCA_937125285.1 uncultured Balneolaceae bacterium
GGATACATCGTAGCCGAATGGGGTGAACCCTTTCGGGTCGATATGACTCATAGCGTAACCAAAAGTTTCCTAAGCAGCACGGTAGGTCTGGCTTGGGATGCGGGACTCATCCGAAATATTCATGATCCCGTAGAACCCTATATGGCGCCAATTTTACTACTCGATGAGGTTTATAATCGTGACAAAGGTGCCGAAGTTGGTGAACCGCATGTAGTAGAACCTTTTCAATCCGAACACAATCAAAAAATTACCTGGGATCATTTATTACGTCAAACCTCGGATTGGGAAGGAACGCTCTTTGGAAAACCCGATTGGGCAGATCGGCCTACAGGTGATCGCGCAGATTGGCAAACTAGACAACGCAACGAACCGGGTACAAGTTGGGAATACAATGATGTACGGGTAAATGTATTGGCTCTTGCCGCGCTTAATGTGTGGCGTAAACCCCTCCCTCAAATTCTCAAAGAACAATTGATGGACAAGATTGGAGCCTCGCCTACTTGGCGTTGGCATGGCTACGAGAATTCATGGGTGCTCATAGATGGGTTCGCTATGCAAAGTGTTAGTGGGGGTGGTCACTGGGGCGGTGGTATGTTTATCAGTGCTCGCGACCAAGCGCGTTTTGGACTTTTAACCCTTCGCAATGGGCAATGGAAGGACGAACAGATTCTCTCTAAAGAATGGTTGACGATGGCCACTTCGCCAACGAGTGCCCGTGATAATTATGGGTTTATGAACTACTTCCTAAATCCCGGCCAAGAAGCCATGCCTGCTGCACCTGAATCTGCATTCTGGCATCTCGGTGCCGGTAACAATATGGTTTATGTAGACCCTGAAAATGATCTTGTTATAGTAGCGCGATGGATCCAAGGCGAGGGAATGAATGGCTTGGTAGAGCGAGTGCTTGCTGCGCTAGATAAGTAACATTTTTTATTGAGCAAATAAAAAACCCGTCACATTTCTGGACGGGCTGTCTACTTCAAACCTATTATATACTTTTATTTTGCAAGTATCATAGGTTGTGTTTTAACGTTCTTATCAGAAGTAAGTGTAACAAAATACAAACCAGATGGTAAGTTTTTGGCGTCAAATATATAGGAATGTAGACCTTCAGAGTAATAGCTTTTCGCTTCCTTGATCACCGTTTGTCCTAAAGTATTGTAAATGGATAGTTCCAAAATCGTGGGTTCATGAACCATAAATATAATATTCGTGGTTGGGTTAAAGGGATTGGGATAATTCGGTTTAAGCTCAAATCCCTCATTGGATACCATACCATGATCAATCCATTCTTCATGTACACCTTGCACGGGTTGAATGATCACACTAAACCTAGTCTGATGTCTGGATTCTGTAATAAATTGATTTGTAGAAATAGGCAATACCGCTTCTTCTGAAGTAAACTCATATTGAGTTTGTTCGTTCATATTGATTTGAACACCCAAAATCTGATCTACCAAATAGTAATTAGCATCTTCTGAAAAGCCTTTCATATTCCATTCTAATAACATTTCGTTGGATGTTAATACACTCCCTTCATCATTGAGCTCAAACCATCCGGCATCCAAAAAAAGCACCTGTTCTTTTGTCTCATTTTTTGAAATAAAATTATGAGACATGGCAGACAGATAGTTATCACTAGTATTAATCATATCTCTTATCGACCAAGCCAAATAGGGTTGACTACCTTGCTGATACGATTTTAAAAGATAAGCATCCATACCATCTAGATCTAATGATGCCTCAGGGTGAAGTGTCAATTCAGCGGTGACTTTAGAGTTTGACATAGATTTAGAACGTAATTCAAATACGATGCCCTCTAGGCCAACAGACTTTCTATTCGCTCGTTTGTAAAAAGTACCTGAATTATCTGTTGTTTTGGCCGCTAATGGAATAATAAACGTACCGGCATCTGTTCCATCATTCAGATCTTGTACAAAGAATCCCTGATAAGGAGCAATAAAATATTGCTGTCCATCGGCACCAGAAAGTGCCGAAAATGAGGTGGTTACCGGATTATAGATATATGCGTTGGATGAAAAATTCGAGTTTCTACCATTAAATAATTCATCTACACTCAGCCATTCATTAAATGGATTTGATACTAAGGTCCAACCAGCATCAGCTGTACCATCGTTGGTGCTTCCTGTTATGTTCACATCCGCATTATAAAATGATTCACTGGTTGAAATAACCACTGGTAACTCTTTAGAACCCTGATCATAATCAGGATCAGAATACACATAGGATAAAAATCCCTGGCCTGCCGAAGGGGTGGTATTCAAATCAGTAATCGTATTCCAGCTGGTTCCATCCCAGGTCCAAATATTTGAGGAGCCTGTTGTAACATCTGCATTTGAGCTTCCTTGTGTCCATAATTCTTCCAAAATATCAGCATAAGTAGCTGAAGAACTTGGAACCCCAAATAAACGAAAACCAGGGGTAGCAATGGTTGCATGAGGGCTTGAATTCAAATAAGGATAGCCATCATTTATCGAAGCATCTAAGGCCCAAACAGTACTAAAATCCCAATTTGCGTCCGTAAAAGTACTAAGTGTTTTCATTTGAGCTGCAGATTTACCTACTGAAATATTTGAAGCATTAATGGGGTCGTTGGTGATATCCATGAATAAATTCTGGACCGTAACCGATGATGAGGATGCGACATTATAAAATCCAACATCAATGGCATAAGTTCGTGAGCCTACTGTAATATCACCTTCTGCGTAACAATTCAACCAATCAAGCGTACCACCGGTAGTTTCTAAGGTAGCAAATAATCCACCGGCATAAGCACCATTGGTCGTAACATCGGCCCTTGAATAACAATTACTAATCGATGTATTACCGGTACTTACCATACCCAATAATCCACCAGCATGAGCGAAATCCGCGGTAACGGTTCCAATTTTAGAACCTACTGACTGAATAGTAAGTGTTCCGTCGGCATATCCAGAAAGACCACCTACATATTGATTCCCTGTAATGGATGTGGCTTCTAAAGAGACGTTGGTGAACGTTGAGTTTTCGGTATACCCAACCAATAACCCAACCCTATTCTCACCCACTATAGCTGTTCCCTCAACAGTTAGATTTTGGATGATCGCACCAGAAGTTCTACCAAACAGCCCCGTTCCATCAAATGCTGAATAGGCAGGCGTATCTCGAGAAATTGAGAGATTGGTAATTGAATAGCCAGCTCCATTATAGGTGCCCGTAAAAGACGTATTTATGTTACCAATAGGCATCATGCCTGTACTTGTTGTAGCAAAGTTGTAGGATGTTCCACAGGCAATAGATTTGGTAGAAGCAGAGGGATTAACCCCCCAAGTATCCCCGTAATACGCATAGAAAGTAACGTATCCACCATCCGCTAAATCGACCCGAAAAGAACTGTATTGACTTCCAATGTTTGAAATAGTAACATAAAAATTAGAGTCTCCATATTCTGGATTACCAGCAACAGCAGGATATGTCCCACCCATAAAGCAACTTCCTCCCTGAGTAGAAAACACTAAATCTGCATTCCACGTCGAGGTGGCACTTGCATCGATATTAGCCGTTTGCTGGTAAACTTTATCCCATTGTGTTGGATTCGTAGTTATCCAGTACAAGTGATTAAGATTTTCAATTAGAAATGTGTCCCCGCTAGTACCTGAGCCCGAAGGCGTACTAGAGGTCTGAGCATTGGCTTCAATACTTATGCATAAACACAAGCATAAAACCAATGATTTTAATGGGTTCATACAATACTAACTACTTCATTATTTACAGAAATATAAGCATCACAATTTGCTTTAAAAAAGTGCCTGCCATATTTATCTATAAAATTTTTAAAAGCGCCTGTATATTAAAGCTTGTTGTTTTGGTCAACCTTTATTGATATTAGTTGATGAATATTAATAACGGCAAACCCAACTAATTGAGAAAAAGCCACTTTTTATGAATTACGCCAATACCATTTACTTAGCGTTATCTCTTCTATGGATTAATTGTCAAAATGCCTCTACTTCTTCTACAAGTTCCAGTTTAAAAAATTCTTCTGCGGAAAAGGCCTCATGGGTGATTATCGATTCCATCGATTATGAAACGTTGAACGCCGATATAGTTCCAGCTAAACCCACTATGGATGTGGGTGTTTATCTGCCTTCCAATTTAGATGCCGAGTTTAAAAAAGTTACTCTGAATCGCCTGTTAACAGGACTAAAGGCAGCCAAAGAAATCTATGCTCCAACCGGGGTACAGGTTAATGTACTATGGATTAAAACAGGTGAGATTGACCCTTCCTTTTTATCCATCCAAGCAAACGAAGTTCCTGGCATTCCGAATACAGGCTACATCAACCTGTACAAACACAGTCAACGGCATCCAGCTCAATTAACAGAGCATGCTTCCCAAGCGCTTGATCATATTATTGAAGTAGAGGAAAACAGTCACCGCACGCTCTATTTTGTGGTGTTTCAAGATGTATTCTATCCGTTCCTCACCGTATCCGAGGGTCGTAATTGGACCATGAAAACCGTTCGAACAGGTGGTCTTTCGTTTCCGTCTTACTCCTATCCAGGAACCATTCCTAAGCCTTATCGAGGGGTTATCAGCCTATCGAATTTAGAACGTCCCGATCGTCAAAGACGTACCATTGCCCATGAAATAGGACATAAGGTGATGAATGTAAGCCATGAGTATATGGATATTAGTCCCGAGCACGAAGTGTATGCCGATGGAGGGTTAATGGTCTATGGCAGCGGAGAAGAAATTCCCTCTGGGCAAGACGGAAGATGGCATCTAGAACGGCTTTTGTTGTCTCCATATTTGTATGTATTAGAAGCAGACGGAACCAAAAGCTGGAATCCTGATTATATGGAGAATGGGCACTATTATGATCCTATTTATGGTGACTATAGCATCGACTTTCCAGGTACACCTGCCATTGCAGAGGATTGGTAATGAACCTTCATCTATTGAAAAAAATTATTTTATTTGCCGCTACACTCTACCTTGGGTGCACCTCTTCACTGAACCGTGAATACCTAAGCTTGCCACTTCCTAAACTATATGGGGTTCAGAAAACTACTGTAGATATGACCATGGATGGACTAGCAAGAGAATCAGCATGGGAGGATGCCGAATGGACTGATTTGTTCATGGATATCCAAGGTCCAGACATGACAAAACCCTACTACGACACCAAAGTCAAAATGCTTTGGGATAAGGATTATTTTTATATCTATGCCGAGATGGAAGAGGAGCATGTATGGGGCGACATAGAAGAGCGGGATGCCGTTATATTTTATAACAATGATTTTGAGGTGTTTATCAAGCCCAATGAACGTCAACCCTACTATGCTGAATTCGAAGTAAATGCTCTTGGAACCCTGTGGGATTTATTTTTGGCGCGCCCCTACCGTAGAAATGGTCCCGTTTTGGATGAATGGGATATACCTGGAACCAAAATTGGTATTGACATAAAAGGTAGTTTGAATAACCCTCAGGATCTTGATCAAGGCTGGTCGGTAGAAATGGCCATTCCGATTGAACCAGTCAACGGTATTGATCGAGGTCATTCATTTGGCGAGGGGAGCATGTGGAGAGTAAATTTCTCGCGAGTCCAATGGGAATTTCAACTCAATAACGGAAAGTACGAGAAAAAGACGGATGCAGACGGACGTCGGTTGCCCGAAAATAACTGGGTTTGGAGCCCTCAAATGGCCATTGATATGCATAGACCTGAGCACTGGGGGTATGTATATTTTTTGGATAACAAAATTCAAACAGAAGAGGATGTTGAAATTGACCCTGCATATGCAACAGCCTATCAATTGCTATTTCATCTCTATAGGCAGCAATTAAGTGCCGATCAAAGTAATCAGGATGAAAAGCAAATAGCCCGTAAACTCGAGCGGACTTTATACGAAGCAAACAACTATAGCTATACAGCTAAATATCTACCCACGGATTTGGGTTTTGAGCTTCGGGTGCAACACGATTCTGGACTAAGACTAAGCATTAATCAAGATGGATACATAAGGAGTTCAAGTGAAAAATAAACTACTACTCATAGTAATTAGCCTGACTTTTCTAAGTTGTTCTGACCAACAAATTAAATATCAAGGTACACCTGAGTCTTTTATGATCGCTGCTTGGACAGGTGCCGGTATAGCAGAATCCGAAACCGAATGGCGAGAGAAACTTCAGATGTTTTCAGAGCATGGACTTACGGATTTGTTCTTATCGGCAAGTGTAGAAAAAACCACAGAAGTGATTGGTTATGCCTCGGATTATGATATTGATATTCACGCTTGGGTCTGGACCTTAAACCGACCAGGCGACACCACAGCTGCTAAGCATCCAAATTGGTATGCAGTAAATCGGAATGGGGACAATTCCTATGATTACCGAGCCTATGTGGATTACTATCAATGGCTCTCACCTTTTTCTCCAGGTGCTCGGGACTACATCAAATCGATTATGAATTCTTATGCCGATATACCTGGGCTAGCCTCCGTTCATCTGGATTACGTTCGGTATGTAGATGTAATTCTAGGCGCGGACCTTCAACCCAAATACGATTTGGTACAAGATCGACAATTTCCCGAATACGATTATGGGTATCACCCTATCGCTCGAGAGGGTTTTAAAGAACTTTTCGGAGTAGATCCAATGGAAATGGATCATCCCGAATTAAGCACCGAGTGGCTACAATATCGTTTAAATGCGGTTACCAGCTTGGTGAATGAAATTGCGCAAGATGTGCATGCTAAGGATAAACGTCTAAGCGCCGCTGTATTTCCTTTCCCAGTGATGTCACGAAATATGGTGCGGCAAGATTGGGCCAGCTGGAATTTAGATATCGCCCTACCCATGTTGTATCATAATTTTTATCGACAGAAGCTAGCATGGATTGGCTTTGCAACCGAACAAGGTGTGCGCGAGTCTCATGGACGTTTCGATGTTATAGCAGGACTTTTTATCCCTTCCCTTACCGCGGAAGAATTAGCAACGGCCGTTCAGGAAGCCAAAGACGGTGGAGCCAAAGGTGTTTCTGTCTTTGACATCGGAGCCATGCGCCCTGAGCATTGGGAAGTTCTGAAACAGATTTCAGAAACTTCCTCAGTGCCATTCGAGAACTAACTTATTCGTACAGTTTTCTACCTGGAGTATAGGGCGCGCCAGCGGCCTGAACCCGGGATTCATAGGATTCAAGCCTCTCCGAAAATTCCCGAAGTTCATCGATAAATTGATCAAAGTCTTTTTCGGCAATCGCAACATTTTCGCGATGCGTTTGAGTGGGTGCGAGGCTTGTTCCCGATAAGCCATAAATCACTTGATTTAAACGACCCATGATGGCAGGCTCCACTGCAATGTCTCGACGCTGTCGTACCCGATCGCCATAAAGGTTAAGGCTTAATTGTGCGTGAGATACTTCCAGATCTTTTAATTCCTGAAAGAGGGTAGGTTCAATTGACGAAGTTTGAAGAATGGCCTCTTCCACATGGCGCATTCGGTTGGAGGCTTCTCCTAATATCCGACCCGCTGAACTCATTTTTCTAGAGAGATCATTCATCTGCTTATGGAAAGCAAAGGTAGCTTCAAAATCACGCCCTTCTAAGGCTGGTATGGGTTTAACGGTAAAATTCTGAGCTTCTCCAAGTTGACTTAAGGTGCCATTATACTCTTGATAAAGTTCAACCGAGTAAGCCCCAGGAGTCACTAATGGGCCTTGTGGAGTTCCTGCCCATGGTGGGCGGAAGCCGGGCGTTGCAAAACTGATAGGGTCGGGTGCCGGCAGTCGAAGATCCCATGTGATACGATGCAAACCATTACTAGAAGCCCCTTTCAACCAGCGAATGGGGGCTCCATTTTCATCCTTGATTAACAGTAACGTCATCGGGCCATCTTCCATCGACTCTTCACGTAATTGATCCCAGCCAGGAAAAGGCACATCCTTATTTTCAGCGGCTAACTTGCGTGTTTCGTCTTTTCGCTGCTGAGCTGCCGTCTTGGGTAAATCGCTGACCAAATAGGTGATTAATGCACCAAAATCAGGATTATCAGCTCTATAGGCACTGGATCCTTGAGAAGGCATTCCCTTAGCCTGCATAGGAACTTGCTCGATGTACCACCAGGCATCACGTACGGGCAGCACGGTTGAAACGGCCCCTTCTTCGAGTGAAGCGATATGTCTAAGAGGGGTATAATCGTCAAGAATATAAATACCTCGACCAAAAGTACCGCCAATCAGATCTCCTTCACGCTCATGAAGTTCAATATCTCGAAAAGAAATGTTAGGCGCTCCTGTTCCCAATTTAAGCCAATTTTCACCCTGATTATAGCTGAAGTAAAGTCCGTTTTCAGCACCTATAAACAACAGATCTTCATTCACAGGGTCCTGTTTCAACGCCCATATGATAACCCCTTTTGGTAGGTCTCCGGCAATATTTTTCCAAGATTTCCCCTGATTGGTACTCCTATATATATAAGGTGTATAATCCCCCTCTTTATGGGCATCGGCCACCACAAATAGTGTTTGGTCATCATGAGCTGAGGCTTCTACATCATTAATAAAGGAAAGCGCCGGCAAGCCAGGAAACGCTCCCACTTTGTTCCAGCTTGCGCCATCGTCGGTACTCACATGTATCATACCATCATCGGATCCGGTGTACAATAAACCCTGTCGAAGTGGGGATTCGGCGATGGCCGTCAAGGTTGCGAATTTAGACATCGCACCATTGTCGTAAAGGGCATCCACTCCGGGCACACGATCCTGCATAGGTAGCTCGAATGGATTGGTATCCGTGGTCAAATCTCCACTGATGGGCGTCCACGAATCTCCCCTATTCGTACTTTTCCATACTCGCTGCGATCCAAAGTATAAGGTCTTATGGTCATGAGGACTTACCACTATAGGGGCATCCCAGTTAAAACGTTCGGCAGGATCGCCAGGAGCAGGTTGAGGCTGAATATCCATAAGCTCCTCCGTTCTACGATCTAAGCGGTTCAACACGCCTTGTTGAATTTCCATGTAAACGATATTCGGATCCATAGGATCAAATGCGGCGTCATATCCATCGGCACCCAAAGGGACGTACCAATCTTGATTGCGAATTCCCTCGGTGTTCAAGGTTCTAGATGGGCCGATTAGGGTTCCCAAATCCTGTGCTCCCGCTACCACATTATAAAAGGGCTCTGCATTATCTACCGCAATCTTATAGAATTGAGCGATGGGTAGATTGGAGAAAAACTTCCAGGTCTTCCCCTCGTCGAAAGATTCATACAAACCACCATCCGAACCAGCAAGCATATGCGCTGGGTTCGCAGGGTCAATCCAAAGAGCATGATTATCACTATGCTTAGATCGACCGGTTTCTAAGTAATTAAAACTTTCCCCTCCATCTCTGGTCACCTGATAAAACACATCCATTTGAATCACAACATCAGGATCGGTGGGTGAGGCTTCTATTTCCTGATAATAATGTGG
>CAKZLH010000247.1 GCA_937125285.1 uncultured Balneolaceae bacterium
TTTTTTTGTTTTTGCCACAGAGGAACACTCATCGTTAGTTTTGCGATAACGGCATCGTTTCCGTTATTAGTGATGGGGTTGATAGAATTTTTGGGCTCTAGAACGATGTAATCTAATCCCAAACTCACTTTGGGAAGCCGTTCATATGCCGATAGTTCGGTTTCATAGTCTAAGAATTCTATTTTTTCTTCAATACTAGATAGGCTAGGGTAATAGGGGGGGATCTGAAGGGAGGATGTACTGTTTGAATCTCCTGAATTCATTGCCGACAATGTAGCTTCAAGATGTAATGGAATATGTATGTAATCGTCAGATTCGGTATTACGAAGCCGGTTAAAAGAAGACTGAGTTTGTTCGAGATCGATTGAAGCTTCTTTAATTTTAAAGGAAATTAGTTCCTGGCGAATTTGAGCTTCAATAACGGATTGTTGAGATTGCAACCCCTCCTGATTTAAGGTGCTCAGAAGTTCCACCATCTCCTGAAGTATTTTTTTCTGCTCATTGAGTAATGCTATGCTCTCACTCTTCACATAAAGCTCAGACCAAAGCTTATCCATCTGACCAAAATGGTTTAGTATGCTAAGTTCCAAGTCTAGATGTTCTTGTTGTTTAAGTGAATAAATTTTTGCTCTCTGTAGGTGAAGCAGACCAGGTAGGGGAATGGATTGATTAATGGTATATCGTGCTTTTTGAGCCCCTAAGGCCGTTTCAATCGGTTCAACAAAAACACCCACACCCAAGCTAGGGTCAGCTAAACCTATCGAATTAGCCTCAGAATTATAGGACTCCAATAAGACTAACTTCGATTGAAAACTAGGGAATTGTTCAAGAGCTTGCTGTTTATAGGTATCCAGCCAATTTACCGCACTTTTTTCCTCGGGCTGAACCAATTTTGTCCCTTCTGTAGTCTGTTGTGCGTATATGGGGCTAGATAACAAATAAAAGACTGGTAGTAGGAATAGTAAGGGTGATAATTTGTGCCAAGGTTTTTGCATGTTCTTTGCTTCATTTAATCTGTTAATTCGGGATTCTTCGACCCATGCATACAAAACAGGTACAATCAAGAGGGTAATCAGTTGCACGAACATACCCCCTAGGGTAGGAATTGCCATCGGAATCATTATTTCAGATCCTTTACCCTGGCTCGTGAATAATGGGATCAAAGCGACAAT
>CAKZLH010000248.1 GCA_937125285.1 uncultured Balneolaceae bacterium
TTTTTTTGTTTTTGCCACAGAGGAACACTCATCGTTAGTTTTGCGATAACGGCATCGTTTCCGTTATTAGTGATGGGATTAATTACATTTCTAGGCTCTATAACGATATAGTCTAATCCCAAACTTACTTTAGGTAGTCGCTCATAGGTTGCAAGTTTGGTTTCATAGTCTAAGAACTCTATTTTTTCTTCAATATTGGACAGACTAGGGTAGAGAGGGGTTACCTGTAAAGAATTCTGTTTATGTGACTCTTCTGTACCGACATACGGTGTTGTGCTTTCAAGATGAGATGGAACGTGTAGACTGTCTCTGGGCTCAACATTGCGAAGCCTGTTAAATGAAGATTGAGCTTGTTCAAGATCGATCGAAGCTTCTTTAATTCGAAAAGCGATAAGTTCTAAACGGATTTGGGCTTCAATAACCGATTGTTGTGACTGTAATCCTTCCTGATTCAAGGTGTTCAGAAGTTCTATCATTTCCTGAACTAATCTTTTTTGTTCATTGAGTAAAGTGACAGTCTCACTTTTTACATAAAGTTCAGACCAAAGCTTATCCATCTCTTCAAAATGATTCAGGATACTGAGTTTTAGATCTAGAGTCTCTTGTTGTTTTAGTGAATAAACTCTTGCCCTTTGTAACTCAAATAGACCAGGAAGGGGAAGGGATTGGCTAAGGGTATATCGAGCTTTTTGTGCTCCTAAGGCTGTTTCAATCGGTTCGACAAAAACACCTACACCCAAGCTAGGGTCGGCTAAACCAATAGAATTAGCCTGAGAATTATAGGATTCCAATAGGACTAGCCTCGACTCGAAGCTAGGAAATTGTTCAAGAGCCTGCTGTTTATAGATATCTAGCCAATTCTGAGTACTTTTTTTCTCTGGTTGAACCAATTCCGTCCCATGAGCAGTCTCTTGTGCGGATATGGGCCTAGATAATAAACAAAAGACCAGTAGTATGGGCAGTAAGGGTAATAACTTGTACCAAGGTTTTCGCATATTATTTGCTTCATTTAATCTGTTAATTCGGGATTCTTCTACCCATGCATATAGCACAGGTACAATTAAAAGGGTAATTAGCTGAACGAACATACCTCCAAGGGTAGGAATTGCCATCGGAATCATTATTTCAGATCCTTTACCCTGGCTCGTGAATAATGGGATCAAAGCGACAAT
>CAKZLH010000249.1 GCA_937125285.1 uncultured Balneolaceae bacterium
GCTTTATTTGAACAGCGTTTTTTCAACGATCATGAATTGGCCACTATTGAAGTGCTTTGTGAGCGCATTCTCCCCGCAAGCGATACCGCTGGTTCCGCAGTAGATGCTGAGGTGCCTGATTTTATTTCTTTTATTGTGCTAGACATGCCTTATTTACAAACCAGGCTGCGTGGGGGGTTAATGTGGCTTGATGCCTTTTCAAAAAAGCAACATGGCAATACCTTCGTTAGCCTCTCCGAAGCTCAACAACTCGGCATCTTAGATCAAATTGCCTATCCCGACAAATTGAACCCAAGTACCGAGCAAGGCGGGCGTTTCTTTAGAGAAATAAGAAACCTCATCCTAACCGGATATTATACTTCAGAAATAGGAGTTAACGATCTTGGCTTCAAGGGAAACACCGCAAATGTATGGGATGGGGTTCCTGCCGATGTTTTGGCCGACCATGAGGTAGATTACGAACCAGAATGGTTAGCAAAATGTGTTAATCAAGATCGACGGATCGAAATTGCCGAGTGGGACGAAGAGGGCAATCTCTTAAATAATTAATTCTAGTATAAACACCCCGCCTTGGTAACGAAGGCGGGGTATCTATCGATTAATTACCCGAGCTACCGCTAATGGTTTGCCCAAAGAATATGGCGTTAGCAAACAATTTGTTCGTTCCGTACCAAAATGCTCGGAAATTTGGGTTGTCGGTCATTGCAATTACTTTTCCACCACCCGCTCTACTCACGATAATGGCCGCTGTACCCGCAATGGTTTCTTCATTCGTTGGGGAAATATAACCACTCGCTAAGGGGTCATCTGTATAATAAAGCGGCGTTGAGTATGGATTCTTCCCTTTCTCCAAAAACATTGTGCTATTACGGAATACTCGTATTACACTCGAATTATATCCGTAAGCAAGAGGGTGGGTGAGATCTAGGTTGGCGTTAAAAATAGTACCCCCTATAAACTCAGCTCCTGAATCGGCGCCCTGTTTAACATATGGCCTCGGTCCATTGTAATCACTTCGCTCGGGCCTAACATATTCTATATTTGCCAAACCCTGCTGATTAGCCCAAGATACGGCTTGTTTCATAGCTATTAATACACCCCCTTCACGCACCCATGCTTTGAGTTCTTCGACGGTGCCATTAGATACGTCTCCGTAGCTATATCCTGTCATAATAATCACATTATATCTGTCTAAATCTACTCTACCAAGGTTGGCCTTATCAAGTATGGTTAATGGCATATGATATCGGCGGTCCATCAAATGCCACATTTCACCTATTTCA
>CAKZLH010000250.1 GCA_937125285.1 uncultured Balneolaceae bacterium
TGAGCGCCCATGTTTTCAATTTTGTCGCTCAATTCAATTTCTTTAGCAACCGTAACACCGTCTTTGGTCACTGTAGGTGCTCCAAACGATTTTTCGATTACTACGTTACGTCCTCTTGGGCCTAGGGTTACTTTAACCGCATCGGCAAGTTTGTCAACACCACGCTTTAAGGCATCGCGGGCTTCGATATCATAATGAACTAACTTTGACATTTCTTTCTTTATTAGATGATTAAAATTTTGTTAAACAGGATTATGCAAGGATACCAACGATATCCGACTCACGCATAATGAGATACTCTTCGCCGTCGATGGTTACTTCGGTACCGGCATACTTTCCATAAAGAACTTTATCTCCTTCGCTTACAGACATGTCTACTTTGGTTCCGTTTTCCACTTTACCTGGGCCAACGGCTACCACGGTTCCTTGTTGAGGTTTTTCTTTAGCCGTATCTGGGATATAAAGACCTGAGCTGGTTACTTCTTCAGCAACATCGGCCTTGATCAATACGCGATCTCCTAAAGGTTTAATGCTAGCCATAGGGTATGACTCCTTGATATTAGTTTAGTTATAAGTTGAATTACTTTGCGAGCTTGAAATCACCGAGATTTCGAGTGAAATCTAAACAGCCTTCCATGCTCTATGTCATTTGACTAGACTATTTGCAAAACCCGTACCAAACCTAATTTACCTTCGACTTCGCTCCACTTGCAGCGCAAACTCTGCATAAATGTCAGGACTCCACTCCTCCGCTCGAACACTCAAATCAAAACCGGTGGGTTCGATCCCCTCAAGAAGCGGTTTAAGCGCATTACTGAGCTTTTTTCTTCTCTGGTTGAAAGCGGTCCTAACCACACTTTTGAGCATTTTGTCGGAACAGGGAAGTTTGGCCTTGTCAAAATGTACGTACACCATGGCACTGGTAACCTTGGGAGGCGGGCTAAACGAGCCAGGTTGTACATCGAAGAGATATTCAGGAGTGCCCATGAGTTGAGTTTGAACACTCAATATTCCATAATCTTTGGTTCTGGGGCTAGCTACCAGGCGTTTGGCCACCTCTTTCTGCATCATTAACAAAGCCCCTTTGAAATACTTTCTATACTCTAATAGCGCAAAAAGTATGGGAGAAGTAATGTAATAAGGCAGGTTACCTATGACATAATTTGTCTGGCCCTTCGGGATAATCTCTTCCCAATTTAGTTTTAAAATATCGCGGTGATGAATGTTCATACCCTCAAAAGAATGCTGCAAGACCTCTATGGCTTGGGGATCAATTTCAACCACCTCAAGCTTAGGATATCGAGGCCACAAATATTGGGTAAGTGCCCCCGTTCCCGGCCCAATTTCGAGTACCCAATCCTCGGCTTGTGCAGGAAAGGCTTCTATGATTTTGCGTATTACATTTCCATCGCTCAGAAAATGCTGGCCGAGAGATTTTTTGGTTTTAAAGGGTTGTTGCGACATGCCCTAAGGTACGAAGCTAGGGCATGCCGCGCTAACTTATGATGAAGTGCGAACCGTAAGCATGGGCGTGTTGGTATGACGTGCTACTTGCTCGGTGGTTGAACCGATAAGTATGCGCGATAGTCCGGTGCGCCCATGGGTATTCATCACCACCAAATCACCATGGTCTTCGACATAATCGACGATTTCATGGTGTGCAGTAACCCCTTTAATCACCACACTCTCTAGATCGATGCGAACCTCTGGATGATCGGTAGACACCAATTCATCCCGATAAAGTACTCCCGATTGATGAAGTTGAAAACCGGGATCCTCGGCTTCAATAAATGCTGATAGTGCCTGTAACATCGACTCATACACCCCTTCTTCCTCAATATTTACGGGTACGTATGGCATCATATCACTACCTGCGGAGTACAACTCAACCACATTAAGTAAGACCAATTTGGTCTTAAATTCTTTAGCCAACTCAAAAGCTGGGGCTAAAGCGTGAAGAGAGTGCTCGGAAAAATCCATCGGAACTACAATAGTAAATAGATTACGTAAATCCTTTTCCTTTGGAATAGTGAGTACAGGTATTTGCGCATGGCGAATTACTTTTTCAGTCGTCCCACCTAACAAATGCATGGTATCATCTGCTCCATGGGTTGCCATCACGACCAAATCATAATCTCCACTATTAGCTATGGTATAAATAGCCTCAGAGGGTTTGCGTTCGACCTGAGTTATAGAAACCCCTCGGTATTCTTTTTTCACATGCGTTTCGAACAATTCATCGATGTTCTTTTTCGCAAATTCTAAAGAATGAGGATAGATTTCTTTTTCGATCGAAAATGGGACCCCTAAGGGATCCATGCTATCATGAAAATATTTCATCATAGGAACCGCGTGGATAATGTCCACCGTAGCTCCAAAGTAATCGACCAATACATTCGCGGCTTTTATGGCTTGAACCGAAGAATCAGAAAAATCGGTGGGAACCAAGATGCGTTTGACTTTCATAACAACCTCCTTTTTTGTTCTCATTTCACATTGAACTCTACTATTAAAATAGCAGCTGATGTGAATTTTCAATGAAGAAGGCTAAAAAATTACCTCAAGCGTTCGAGCCCGGTTACCAGTAACAGGCCCACAAACATGCTCACAAATCCCATCCATCGGTCGGGATATTCCGGGGCTTTAGGCCAAAAAGGAGTCGAATGAATTAATTTTCTTTTCACGGTTTGAAGAGTAGCTTGCCCTTGCTGAGCCTGCAGCACCACCCGTTCATATTCTGGGAGTAGAGGAGCGGGTTCTTCTATGGTTGGTAAGGATGCTACGCGCGGGTCATCGAGACTAATGACTTCTTCGGCTCGAACCTGCTCGACATATTCTCTTTGCTGAAAAGGCCAGATAACAAGCAAAGAACCCAATAAAAAACCAATCAGTACCGATAATGTGGCTCGATGATAACGATCCAACAACCAGGATAATACCCTCGAGAAAAGTGCCAGCCCTATCACGGCTCCAAGGATAAAGGGGGCCAATTCCACCAGCCCATCCATCGTTTCAGACCCCCCTATTTTGGCAATGGCCGACAGAACATAATCGTACTTACGCATAATCAAAAGTAGGTATGAGCCTGAAATACCCGGCAAAATCATCGCCGTAATCGCAATGATGCCACTTAAAAGAACAAATAATGGATGCTCAGGCGTTTCGGTAGGAACCAACTGTACCACCCACAGCCCGATTCCTGTTCCTATGAGGATCCAACCACACATGGACAGATTTGGTTGTTGAATAGCTTTTATGAGAATATAAATAGACCCAACGATGAGCCCGAAAAACAATCCAAATACAATCTCAGGGGCTGTAAACATATAAATTTGAAGGGGCACAACTTTGGTAAAAAACGCCAGTGCGGTTACAATACCCGAAAACAACATGACCAAAAAAAACACATGAATTTGCTTCAGGGCCCGCAACCATTTCAAACGAAGCACATCTTTGATAACCGATGTATTCACACTCTTGATAGCCGACAACAAACGTTCGTAAATACCTAGAATGAGCGCCATCGTTCCCCCACTCACTCCGGGAACCACATCGGCAGAACCCATAAGGAATCCCTTCAACCAGAGCATTGGAAACTCTTTCATCCGTGTAGAATCTTCATGTTCAGACTTCATAGCATTCGTTGTCTATATGTTCTCTATTCTTTCCAAATTTCTTCCAAATTTCTCTATTCTTTCCAACCTTTCTGCCCTATGAGCGGCACAAATTTAAAGCCTTCATATTCTTCTTGACGATATTCCTCTTCCGAGACGCGAGTAATCCGCAACATGCTCTGTTCCGTACTACTGCCAACTGGTATAATCAACCGCCCTCCAATATGCAGTTGTCTTATTAAATCGTCCGGAACCACCGGAGCTCCGGCCGTAACCACAATGCCATGATAAGGGGCGTAAGTCGACCAACCTAAGGTGCCATCACCGCATTTGAGTTGCGGGCGGTAGCCCAATGCCCGCAAGGCATCTTTGGCTCGATGGTACAATTCATTGTGGCGTTCAACGCTATATACCTCGGCTTTTAACTCACATAAAACCATGCATTGATACCCAGACCCAGTGCCAATTTCGAGGATTTTGTCTCCCGGCTGAATCCCAAGCAGTTCAGTCTGTTTTGCAACCGTAAAAGGCTGAGAAATGGTTTGGCCCAACCCAATAGGCAGGGCAGAATCCTCATAGGCTCGGTGATGTAGAGCCGTATCAATTAGCGTATGCCTAGGTAAGGTACCAATGGCCTTTAGCACCAATGGGTCCTCTATTCCTTTCTCCATGAGCTGTTCTACCAGCCGCTGTCTTGGTTTTGCGAATCTCCGATCTAGCATGGCAAAAGTATAGCTATATATGAGCACAGTTGGAATAAAAACTATCAACTTTATCGAATAAATTAATGGCCCGTAGCTGCTATTTATTTCTATTCTAAACCAAATTATCCCTACTTTTGTTATTAAGTTAACGGAGTAAAAGCACTATCCTATTGGACGCATTTCTTTCATTCATGCAAGAACCTGTTGCCATGGTATTCAATTATGCCATGATTACCGCACTTGCGACCGGATTAGGGGCTATCCCCTTCTTTTTTCTTAAAAAGATTTCCCATTCGTTTCTAGCAAAGTCTCATGCCCTAGCTGCAGGACTTATGCTTTCGGCTAGTTTCAACTTAATTTTTGAAGGGTATAAAATTGCCGAATGGATGACCATTGGGGGGATGCTTGCAGGCCTTTTACTGGTAGTGGGTTCCGATGCGCTTATGAAACGGGCAAACCCAGTTCAAATTGACGATCTAGTAGGGGCAAGTAGCAAAAAAATGCTCCTATTTTTAGGTATTATGACCATACATTCCTTCGCCGAAGGGGTTAGTGTGGGGGTTTCCTTTGCAAACACCTTAGAATTTGGGGTCTTTATTGCCATTGCCATCGCTATCCACAATATCCCGGAAGGTTTGGCCATAAGTCTGGTTATGGTACCCAAAGGAACCAGCCCAGCCAAAGCCGTATGGTGGAGTATATTTTCGAGTTTACCCCAACCACTTATGGCCGTACCAGCCTTTTTATTTGTAGAACAATTTCAGGCTTATCTCCCTTTTGGATTAGGACTGGCGGCGGGCGCTATGATTTGGATGGTGTTCGCGGAACTAATCCCTGAAAGCCTAGAACATTCCGAGGGTGGCACAGTAGCATGGTGGGTCAGTTTAGCCATCATGGGAATGGCCGCCTTTCAAATGATTATAGCCCACTAGCTTTTCCATTGCTAACACTTCCATGTTTTGTGATAAGAATGGAACGATTCATTCCCCTTCTACCTTTTCGAGGCATCGATGTTAATGTTTTTTTGCAATCGCGTACAGTCGATAGCTGTATCTTTTATTAATTAGTCATCGACATTCAAATCGGCACACAAAGCCTCATAAATTCAAGACACTCATGCTACAAAAACAACTTATTAAAGTAGCCACACTACTTTTGGTTGTCCTATTATCATTTGATCTACCTATTTCAGCACAAATACTGAGCCCTGGAGCATCCAAAGCTGCTTCTGTAAGCACACAAGAACCCGACCCAGCAGCACTCATAAACGTTTTTTTGGATTGTAGAGGATGCAATGAAGGCTTCATCAAAAGTGAAATAGGCTTTGTAAATTTTGTTAGAGATATGAACGACGCCGAAGTTCATTTGATTATCACTCGTAGAGGAACCGCATCGGGGGGTACTCAGTACCAACTCTCGTTTCTAGGTTATCAATCCTACAGCGGAACGGATCAAGACCTCACCTATACCTCTTATGACTCCGATACCTATGAGGAAGAACGAAATGGGCTTGTAAAGTATGTAAAGCTTGGTTTAATCCCTTATTTAAACGAAAAAGACGCCCTTAACGACTTTGAATTAGAATACACTGGGGATGCTCGCGGCATACCCACCAATATAGAAGACAAATGGAATTCTTGGATATTCGAAATTGGTAGTAATGGTTCTATTAGAGGTGAAGAGAATCAACAAAATGTGGATTTGGATAGCCGAATTCGTATTAGAAAAGTTACCGAAACGTGGAAATTTCAGCTCAACCTAAACCACAGTTACCGAAGAAATACCTACATCACAACCGACTCCGAAGGCAAAAGAACAGAAGACGACTTTGTCACCGATCGCCAAAACATGTTTGGATTATTAGCTTATTCAATTAATGATCACTGGTCTATTGGTAGTTATTTCAATGGGGGCTCTTCATCCCGAGATAATATTGATCTTTGGTATGGAGCTACTCCTACGATAGAATACTCGTTCTATCCTTACAGAGAGTTCGCTCGCCGAGAAGTAACCCTTCGCTATGGGGTATACTCAGCGATGTACGATTACACTGAACGAACCATCTTTGGGAAAACCAACGAATTTTTGGTCCGTCAGGAATTGGTCTTTAATATGGATTATACCAAACCATGGGGGGGCGTGGAAGCCCGAATCAATGGCCGCAGCTACCTACATGATCTCAGTAAAAATCGCCTCAATATGCAGTTGGAGCTAAACATGAGAATCATTAGAGGCTTTTCTGTTTTTGTAAATACAGAGTATTCCATCATTAATGATCAGCTCTCTCTTTCGGCTGAAGGAGTTACCGATAAAGAGGCCATTGCCAACACACGGCAGCAAGCCACTTCCTATTCGTACCGTGCCTCAGCAGGTTTTGAAATAAGCTTCGGTTCAATTTACGACAGTGTGGTGAACACCCGATTCTAAATCGATTGAGTTCACACTAGACTACCGAAGCTACTGAAATATGCGTAGCTTAGAGTATGAGCCGTATTGAATCTACCCTTCCCTCCCAAACCGCTAATTTAATAGACCTAAAGTCCTATACTAAGGATGAACTTCTGGCATATTGCCAGGAACACGGATGGCCTCGTTTCAGGGCCAACCAACTCTTTCAGTGGTTGTATCAAAAAGGCGTTTCACGTTTTGAAGAGATGACCAATTTGCCCAAAGCGATGCGTGAATACCTTCAAGAACATGCCTACATCAATAGAATTACCCCTTCACAACAGCAAAAGTCCAAAGATGGCACCATTAAATTCTTATTCAAACTCAACGACAACTCGGAAAATAACAAGGTAGAAGCGGTACTGATACCCGATTTTTTTCCAGATGGCGCGGCTAATCGTTTAACGGTCTGCGTGAGCTCTCAAGTGGGTTGTGTGTTTGGCTGTAAATTTTGCGCTACGGGGAAGATGGGTTTCTTCAGACATTTGAGCCATGGAGAAATCGTAGATCAGGTGCAATATATCAATGAGGTGGCCTTAGAAACCTATGGCAAAAAAATTACCAATATAGTGTATATGGGTATGGGCGAGCCTCTTCATAACTATAAAGCCATTACACAATCGGCTGCCATAATCTCAGATCCCCTCAGTATCGAACTTTCCCCAAAGAGAATCACGGTATCAACGGTGGGTTTGACCAAACAAATTAAAAAATTGGCCGACGAGCAGCAGCCTTTCAATTTGGCCATTTCACTTCATGCAGCAATAGATAAAAAACGGGATGAAATTATGCCCATCAATAGCTCCATGAACCTAGTTGAACTCAAGCAAGCTGTTCAACACTATTATGCCAAAACCGAGCGTCCCATTACCTATGAGTATTTGCTCTTCGATGAATTTAACGATGGGCCATCAGATGCCGATGCCCTAGCCGAAATCGTATCTTGGGCGCCGAGTAAGGTAAATATTATCATGTATAACAATGTAGCTGGCGTAGCGCTTCATCGAGCGCGGGAAGAACGCTTGGATTCATTTATGAAACGCTTATCCAAGTATAAAATTAGAGCAACGGTGCGACGAAGTCGTGGAGATGATATAGATGCAGGTTGTGGACAATTGGCCATACGCGAGGGTGCACC
>CAKZLH010000251.1 GCA_937125285.1 uncultured Balneolaceae bacterium
TTAAAAGATAAAAGTCCTTGGTTTGATTAGCAATGTAAGGAGTATTAGTTCATACACTCATAAAGGGTATAAACACACAGAGAGATATGAGATTACAAAAGATTATTAGATTAGTGTACATACCTCATTGTATGATTGGACTTCTCGTATTGATTTGGTTAAGTACTCCAATAAGAGCCCAAATAATTAGCCAATATATTGAGACTGAATCTGGAACTAGTCCAAAAGGTATAGAGCTATGGAATAATACGGACGACGTATTAGATTTTAGCCTCTTTCCGCTTCGGGTATTAAAAGGTACCAATGGTGGTTCATTACGTCTAGATTTTGAATTGACTGAAGGCACTTTAGCTCCAGCGGAAGTAATTGTAATAGGAACTTCGGATATGCAGTTAAGTGCTGATTGGAACGAAGCTCCATTTTATCGAGAGAATTTTACATTCAATGGAGATGATGCGTTAGCCATTAGTTACGGAGACTCCATAACCGATAGATTTGGCCTAGAAGGCTCTGATCCCGGGACACATTGGTCTGAATCAGGAGTATCGACTAGTAATAGTAACATAGCGTTAAAATTTGGAATACTAACCGGGGATGAGTCTGGATGGACTGATCCTAGTTTGCGTTTTCAAACGCTTTCAATACACCCTAATCAAGATGTTCAGCAATCAGTTCTAGAGGGTTTAGGAGTGCCGCCAACTAGCTCCAAGGTACTTATCGATGAAGGGTGGAAGTTACTATCCTTGCCTAGTAAAGAATCTCGACTTTCTGATATATCCGATGATATTTTGATTCAAGGAGTTCCAGGTAGCGAATACCCAAATAGTACATCAAATGTATATTTATTCGATGAGCTAGGAGAATGGAGTACCCCCGTACATACAGACTCTATTATCCCTGAAGGTTTAGGAATAGCTCTGTATCAATTTGGTAGTGTTTCAAATTCTTCATCATATGTGCAAACAATATTAGATCTCACTGGATTCGAAAACACTCAAAATGTCCAAGTTCCTTTACACAGGGGAGCTCCTAATCGCTTTACACTGGTAGGTAACCCATACCCAAGTTTTTTTGACCCTCAATACTTATCAATTAATGAAGGGGCTATTCAGAATACAATTGTAACCTGGAACCCTCAATTAAATTTATATGAGTTAAATAATATAACAGAGGGTTTTTGGATAGCTCCATGGGAAGCTTTTTGGGTTGAAACATCTGATGCATTGGTAGACAGTTTGCTATTTCCATCAATAGGAAAACAAAGTGGTTTATTCCCAGCCCAACAAACAAGAGCGAAATCTGTAGATAAGACAAGAATAAATTTTAGTCTAAGTACGGATGAAATTATCGATAGGGCTTTATCACTAGTATTTCATGAGGAAGCAGCAATGGGGTGGGATACCTTTGATGCGACAAAATTATTACCAATGAATACATCACAAGGATTTATGGCATTTTGGAATAATGAGCATATGCATTCAGTGGTTGCATTACCTCATCAACTCTCGGCAATCACTTATTTGCCATTAGAAATAAAGGTATTTGATAGATCTAAAGAGTTCAAATTATCCTGGGAAGGCACAGAAACGTTACATGAATACACAAGGATTTTGTTGCACGATAGTAGAGACTCCTCTCATATATCTATACGTGATCAAGATTCTATCACTTTTAAATTAGATTCCTTATCACAAGAAACAAGGCATCGGTTTAGCCTATCAATCCATCCTCATGACGCAAGTAAAATTACTCAAAATGAAGAAACCTCACTTACTTCAGGCTTTCATCTAGACCAAAATTACCCCAACCCATTCAATCCGGAAACAACCATTCGGTATTCAATTTCTCAATCATCTTATGTAAAAATAGAAGTGTATAACACAAAGGGACAACGTGTTGCAACACTTCAGGATTCAAACCAACAAATAGGATCTCATCAAATCCAATGGAATGCTACAGGATTCGCATCAGGAATCTATATCCTGCGATTAACTACTAATGAAGGGGTTCAATCAAAAAAAATGCTGCTTATAAAGTAGTCTAAATCAAGAGAGGTAATGAAAAAATATTATATAATGAGCGTTAAAATTCTGTTAACTATCGGCCTATTTACATTGCTGTCGATGATTGTTGTCGGTCAGCCAAGTTTTCCGGCCACACCGGACCCGGCTCCAATAGGTGGGGGCATGGGTTTATTGGCACTTGCTGGAGGCGCATATGCATATAAGAAATTAAAACCCCCTAGAGATGAATAGCGTAAAAGATACTTCCACAAAAAAAGAACCACTCTGTCGAAGTGGTTCTTTTGAAAATTAGGGTCTAATATTTATTGTCTTTAAAAAGATATCTA
>CAKZLH010000252.1 GCA_937125285.1 uncultured Balneolaceae bacterium
CAATTTAAATGCGCAATAGCCGCCTCAAAAATAGTGACAGAATCGCTTTCTAACAGTTTGTTCGTCTCATCCAAAGACTTTGCTTTGTTCTTGCTATACTCAATCAGATGACCGCCAGGAAAATAATGCTGGGCCAGTTCACCCACTTGAATTCCACCTTCAGCAAGAGCCTGTAAGAACCCATTTTCGTCCTGGGTACTTTGATAGATGTTATGATTTTGCTTGTAGTACGCTTTAGTTGGACAGTCTAGTGCGTGCGTAAATAACGATTTAGTTAACCAGTTTGAAGATATTGCCATTACCATTCCCAATTTTAAAGATTATAGATTATTTAAGTATCAAACACAAAAGCAGGACCGGTTAAAAACCGATCGCTGCTGTTTTTTTCTTCAACCCGAGACTTTGGTTGCATACTTTGGCTAATGACAAGGGCTTATCTGATTCAATATCTCTTCCCAAAAGTTTAGATATACGCTCAATTTCATCAGCTGTTAATGGCTTGAATTCTTGAATCCCTTTTAGACGACCTTCACGTAGCAGCGCTGAATCAATATTTTCTAAGTCCGTATTAAAGGTGCAAATGATTTTAAGCTTTAAATAATCAGCCGGGAAACCATCGGTTAGATTCAACAAGTTGGATACCGCATTGGAATTATCTGCCTGACGCTGCATGATTACGGATTCAGCATCTTCAATCACTAGTATGGAACCAGGGTAATCCATTAACAAAGACAACAACTCGGGAGATGTTAATGACTCAGCATAACCGGGGGTCAGGTAAATGACATCCGTTGTTAATTCACCTATAACGGATTTAATAAAGGACGTCTTACCTGTACCCGGCTCGCCATGAAGAAGAAATAACCCGGATTCGTCTTCACTTTTTAGCATCTCTAATGTTTTTTCTCGGAAACTCACCACATCCTCATTCATCGCGAGAATCAAATCTTTTTCGTATTTCTTGAACTTATGAAAGCTGACCTCTATCGATCCTCGAAGATTTTGAATAAACCCGATTCGAGCTTTTTCTTTTTTCGCCTTTAACTTTGAAAGCTCCGATTTGATTTCTTCAAATTTATCCATCGAGCTGCCGCGATCGTAGCAGATGGTATAGGATTCTGTAAAGTACTCATAATATAAGGTGAGGCCGTAGTCTCTTAAATAAACACAGATCTTATAATCTTTATCAGAGTAATGCTGAATATCTTCCCAAATAAAATGATCCATATCAGGAACATTATTTGAATCGATTAAATTTTTAAACCATTCAGTAGCTTTATCATGATCAAGGTATTTTTTGGCGAAGACGTTAGGCAGTACATTTCTCTTTAGAATATGGAAGGTCTTTGGTATGTGGAATTCTTGTTTTACTAACTGTAAATGGTATTCTAATGCAAGAGAGGGGTTGGGCATTGACTCGGTATAACCTTTTTGAGATGGAGTTTGAGAGTCGGGATTGGAAGGATGATAGGAAGTATGTGATTGTGAGATGGACGTACTTTGGGTA
>CAKZLH010000253.1 GCA_937125285.1 uncultured Balneolaceae bacterium
GTCTTCCCATCAACAACAATAATCTGACCCTCTGTCTCTATTCGATACTGTCCCCAACTCAGCCAAACTCGACCCGAACTACCTGACTGCTCTTTGGTATAACCATCGGTAAATTGATGGTCAAAACTAGCAACAAAGACGTTCCCTTCTTTAATTTTTTGCTGAACACCCTCTAAGTAATTCTCTTGTGCTAGGATGGCAGGCTGTACCACACTCAGGGCAAAAATAAAGAGGCTAAAGGCTCTAAACGAGTACCCGGCCATTCTAAACCTAAAATGGGATTTACAAGTCATTAAGGCCGTCCATTATCTCTTGAAGTTCTTCCTCCGTTTCAACCAAAACGTCTCGTGCTGTACTTCCTTGATAAGGGCCCACTATTCCTGCATTAAATAATTGATCAATAATTCTTCCCGCTCGGTTATATCCGATTTTAAGTTTCCGTTGAAGCAAAGAAACCGATCCCTGTTGATGTAGGATCACTACTTTTGCGGCTGTTTCAAACATATCATCAATATCTTCTAACGGATCGGGAACCCCTGTATTTTCATCATGAATAATGGGCAAGTAGAAGGGTTCCTTATAACCCGCCTGCGAGCCTATAAATCCATTGATACGTTCCACCTCTTCCGTAGAAACAAAGGCATTTTGAATCCTAATCATACCCGCGCCGTTAGTAAATAGCATGTCTCCCATTCCAACGAGCTGATCCGCTCCACCTATATCTAAAATGGTTCTAGAATCAACCTTTGAGGCTACTTGATAGGCTAATCTGGCTGGAAAGTTAGCCTTTATGGTACCTGTAATCACATTAACCGATGGTCGCTGAGTAGCTACCACCAAATGAATACCCACGGCTCGTGCAAGCTGAGCAATTCGGGCAATGGGCTCTTCAATCTGCTTACCAGCGGTCATCATAAGATCTGCCAACTCATCGATTATAACTACTATGTAGGGGAGATGGCGGTGGCCCAATTCCTCCTCTAAGCCCTCTTCCTTATACTTCTTATTATAGGCCTTGATATCTCTAACCATGGCCATTTTAAGCAGGTCATAGCGCTCGTCCATTTCCTTGGTTACGCTATTTAAGGTGTCCAGAGCTTTTGAAGTATCTGTAATAATGGGCTCATCTGAATCGGGCAACATAGCCAAAAAGTGATTTTGGATGTTTCGATACAGTGATAGCTCAATCTTTTTCGGATCAATCATCACAAACTTCAAATTGTCGGGATGACATTTATACAACAAACAGGTAATAATGGTGTTAATCCCCACCGACTTACCCGATCCTGTGGCTCCGGCAACCAAAAGGTGAGGCATCTTGGCAAGATCCATGAGAAACACCTCATTCTCGATGGTTTTACCAAAGGCAACGGGTAAGGTCATGTCGGTCTCCACAAACTTCTTCGTCTTGATAACCTGTTTGATATAAACGGTTTCACGTGTGGTGTTTGGGACCTCAATACCTACTGCTGACTTACCTGGAATAGGTGCTAAAATGCGAAGACCCTTTGCGGCCGTTGCCATTTTTAAATCATTGGCATAGCTCTCAATCTTACTGATTTTAACATCTGGAGCAGGTTGCAATTCATACAAGGTAACCGTCGGCCCTACAATAGCATTGATACCTAAAATATCAATCTTATGCTGGCTCAGCTTCTCCATAATAATACGCTTATTCTCTTGAATCTCATCCATATCCACCTCATTACCTTCATTGGGTGGCGTATTCAAAAGATCTACGGTTGGAAACTGATAACGTATTACGGGGGCCTCTTTTGCCTTCTCCTGATTCTGCCGGTCTAATTCTTTGTCATCGGCTTGTTCCTCTTCCTCTCCCACAAAAACTGAAACTTCTACATCGTCTACGGCCGTAGGTGGGTCATTTTTCTTTTCAGGCTTTACAAGATCGGCACGAGGACGAGTGTCTACCTTCGACTCTTCTTCTCGCTGTTTATCTAAACGTTTTTGATCTTCAATCTTAGACTGTTCAATAATTTTATCAATATCTACGGGATCCGAATCTTTTTTTGAAGTCTTAACCGCCTTAGGTTCTTCTTTTTCTTCCCGTTCTTTCTCTAACGCTAGCTCTGCCATCTTCTGGGCCACTCGCTCTTCACGCTCTTCCTTCTTCTGCTGTTTTTCAGCCTCTTTTTCGATGCGCTTATTTTGCTGATTTTCTCGGAATTGTGACCACCAGAATTTTACGTTATCAATGGTTTTCTGAAGATCTCGATCGATAAAGAGTAAGGCATTTATTGCCATTAATACGACCAATATAAAAACAGAGCCAATACCTGTGATATTTTGAAGTATTCTAGATAACGCTAAGCCAGAAGAACCACTCCAAACCGATGATTCTGGAAAGGCCCAATTGGCATGGGTCCATCCCAAAAAAGTAGACACCAATACCATGGCCCAAAGGGTAAGAGCAATAGTTTGTGTTTTCTCTTGCAGGGATCGCTGTCTAAAAATATGCCATCCGGTATAGCCCAGTATTCCGGCCAAAAGTATGCTGATATAACCAAAAGCATAAAACACCAAAAGATGGGAAAGGAAAGCGCCTACCGGCCCGAGAAAATTTTGTATTAAACGAGCCGAGGTGTCGGGTTGAAAAACATCTCCAAAAGAGAGGGTTCGGACGTATTGATAATCTTCTGGGGTATAGGATAAAATGGATAATCCCAACAACACAGCTATCGCAATAAGTGAAATCCCAATGATTTCCACCTTACGCGCGTTTGATAAACCTGCGCCTGTAGATCCTTTATTACCCAACTTTTTGGCCATGTTTCACTTTAGTTCTTCTTAACCGAAATAATACCTTCTTTCATATATGGGAGCACTTCATGGGTATTGGTCTGACAACAAAAACTAATATCATCTTCCGAAACCATATCGCGCAGACGATACGCATGATCACTATGAAATACGGTATCTAAGACAAAATCTCCATATTGCTGATATAAGGCATAGGCTATTTTAGCACCATCCTTTAGTTTGGTAGGTGCCTTTCCCGCGCTTAACTCACTAAGGATAGCTCCCGCACAAAGCGTGTCTTCAAGAGACTGCTTGCCTCTCCACCCCGAGCAAATTAACACCACCTCATCGTCACATTCATGAATCATATTAACTATTTGACTCATGTTTAGGAATGTACCAATATAAATTTGGTTGGCCAAAGCTGCTTTTTTTATTGCTTTGGTTCCATTAGTGGTATTAAAAATGAGGGTTTTATTTTGAACCACTTCCTTGGTGTATTCCAAAGGCGAGTTGCCAAGATGATAGCCATCTATTTTAATCCCGTCTTTTTCACCACATAGGAGATAATCACCGGGCTCCATCGTCTGGGCAATTCTACCAGCCGCCGCCATATCTTCTACCGGGATTACTTTCTGTGCTCCCTGATTAAGCGCCTGTATCATGGAAGAGCTTGCTCTTAATACATCTATAATGACTACGGTTTTTCCACGAACATCATCTTCTTGAAATCCCTGGACTGAAAAGTAAACATCAATAATTCCTAATTTTGACATAGATAAACGCGTTTATGAACCCTACACGAAGGGGGGAGTGCACAATTGAATAGGCACTTCTTTATTTCTTATTTGAATAACTAAATTTTTGTTTTTTTCAATGGCTTCAACATCTACATACGCCATTCCAATACCTTTTTCTAATGTAATTGACATACCCCCACTGGTAACATATCCTACTTCATGAGCGTCTTCGTCGAATAGTCGATAATCTTTTCGGGGTATTGCTCGGGCCTCTTCAATAGTAAAACCCATAAGTTTTCTGTCGACGCCTTTTTCTTTTATCTGGCTCAGGGTTTCTGACCCTATAAAAAAGCCTTTATCTAGTTTGGTAATCCAGCCAAGTCGGGCCTCTAGGGGATGGGTTTCCGCCGTTATATCGTTTCCATAGAGAGCATACCCTTTTTCTAGCCTTAGCGTATCTCTTGCTCCAAGACCACAGAGTTTTAGTACATGAGGGTCTCCTGCGGCCAATAATTGATCAAACAGCTCTCCCACGGGGTAATCTTTGGCGTTAATATAGAGCTCAAATCCTTTTTCACCCGTATATCCCGTTGCACTAATGATCGCGGGCATTCCTGCTACAGTCCCCATTTTAAACCCGTAAAAAGGGATTTCATCCAAGGCTACCTCTGTTAATCCCGTTAAAATAGCAGTAGAAGCAGGCCCTTGCAGCGCAAGAAGTGCATAGTCGTCTGAGGCATTGGTCAATTGAGCGCCTTCGGTATTGTTTTGTTGAACCCACTCCCAATCCTTAGTGATGTTCGCCCCATTAACCACCATTAAATAGTCATCCTCAGCCAATCGATAAACGATTAAATCATCTACTATACCCCCGTTCTCATAGCACATACAGCTATATTGAGCCTTTCCAATGGCTAACTTAGAAACATCATTAACCGTGATTTTCTGTAGAAATGATAAAGCCTGTGGTCCTGACACGAAAAATTCTCCCATATGGGAAACATCAAACAGTCCTGCTGCTGTACGCACAGCGGTATGTTCTGCTTTTATCCCTTCGTACTGAATGGGCATTTCAAAACCTGCAAAGGGCACCATTTTGGCTCCATGCTCGAGATGTTGCTCGAAGAATGGGGTTCGCTTTAATTGGTCAGACATAAATGCTTAGAATTAAGCCTATAAGATGAATAATGACTATCAGGGTGAATTTAGTGATTTTTTACATAAGGTATGTGTCTAGCTTTAGGCTTAT
>CAKZLH010000254.1 GCA_937125285.1 uncultured Balneolaceae bacterium
ACGGGCCAATGCGAGGGTAAAGGTATATGACTTGCCTGATTCATAGGTGTAAAATACAAATCGCGGGTGAATCTTGGGTATAAAAAAACCCTGACTCCAAAAGAAGACAGGGTTTAAAAAATGTTGTGTAGAAGGCTTATTCAGCGATAGAATCTACATGAACAAAACGGCGTCCGCCTGTGCTTTTTGAGAAGCTAACGGTTCCTTCGGAAGTTGCGAACAGCGTATCATCGCCACCACGCATTACGTTGGTGCCTGGATGAAACTTGGTACCTCTTTGACGTACGATAATACCGCCAGCGCGTACAAACTCACCGCCAAATCGTTTAATACCTAATCGTTTTGAATTTGAGTCGCGTCCGTTTCGGGTTGAACCTTGACCTTTCTTATGTGCCATTGTCGTTTCCTATTGGGAGGGTTAAAATTAACTTAATGCTTCGATGAGTTCTGCTTTCTTCATACTAGAGTAACCATCAATGCCACGCTCTTTTGCGAGGGCTTTGAGTTCGGCTACTTTCATGGAAGAAAGATCAGCGGTATCGTTGCTGGCTGCTGCTGGAGCGGCTTTGGCTGCAGGTGCGGCCTCTGCTTTAGGCTCTTCTTTCTTAGCGGCTGCCTTTTTCTTAGTACCTCCAAGTGTAATGCCATCAATTTGAATCTGTGACATCACCTGACGGTGTCCATTTAATTTCTGATATCCTTTTCGGCGCTTTTTCTTAAAGACCAATACTTTGTCTGCCTTCACTGTGTCGAGCAGGGTAGCGGTAACTTCCGCGCCTTCTACTACTGGAGTACCTACTTTAACGCCACTGTCTTCTTTAACAAGAAGTACACGGTCAAAGCTAAGTTGGTTACCCTCTACGTTTTGTTTGTCAACGAAGAGCACGTCTTTTTCAGCTACTTTGTACTGGTGTCCACCAATTTCTACAATCGCGTACATGATGCGAATAATTTAATTATGCAATTATTTTAGAGCTTGATAAGATAAGAGAATCCTTTTTTAAAAAAAAGAGGATTTGTAATTAAATATACGCTTCTTTGTCTACTCGTTTTCTGCTCGTTCTGTGTTCGTAACCGAGATTGATTAGGCTACTTTGGCCGCCGCCCGTTGAAAACCCTGTCGGTTTACGTGACCGATGTATTTTCCTATGATTCGGACCTCTTCAAACACATCCGGAGAAACATAAATATCATCATACTCCTCATTGGCCGCTTCAAGCCGAAGTCCATTTTCATCCCAAAAAATCTTTTTCAAGGTGGTTTCCCCGTTATAGAGCACAGCGCCAATATCTCCACTGTTGAGCTCTGTATCCATGAGTAGCACAAAATCGCCATCATAGATGTTCGCGTCTTTCATACTGAATCCAGAAACCCGTAAAGCAAATAACTTATCCAGATTGGGGAACAAGGTGTTCATGGTGATGTGCCCCAAATCAGCTTCCACGGCTTCTTGTAAGTAACCCGCTGCAATCAGACCGCGGATGGGAATACCGGCTCCTTCGGGTTCGCCCAGCACGTCCTGCTTATCGGGAGGAAGGTCATATTCCTCGTCATTGGTCTTCACCAAATACCCTTTTTTGAGTAAGGCTTGAATGTTTTGAGTCACACTATTCGGAGAGCGAAATCCAAAGTGATCGGCAATTTCTCGATAGGTTGGCCAAATATCGTATTCTTTTTTGTATTCTACGATGTAGTCAAAAAATTCTCGTTGTTTTCGGGTGAGGTGTACCAAATCCATGGAAACAGACTTTAAAGTTAATAATCGATAGCTGTGAAGTAGGGAATAATCCGAAACGCATCGCAAGCAGAATCGCCAAGAGCAGGAATATCACCTAACTAGCAGCTTTCACATGTATATTACACATAATGTATAATATATGTGTAAAAAGCAAGAAAACTCATATGAATATGAAACAAGCTTCACAAAATCTACCAATGGCTTTATTTGGGGTCATTTTTTTCGGGTTGATGGGGGCCTCTTTCGGCATCCAAGCTCAGACCATTACACCGGAAACCACTGAACTCTATGTGCCCTTGGAATCGGTTCAACCTGGGGCTCATGCTGCGGAGGCACCTTCCGACGCTATTGTACTTTTTGATGGTAGAAACCTAGATCAGTGGCAAAAGATGCAACTTTGGGTGGGTGGTGCGATGCCCGATATCGTAAATCATCTTCAAAATTTTGTGCCGGGTAAAGACATGCCTGCGGCTGAGTGGTCGGTCCTAGATGGTGTTATGCAAGTGGCTCCAGGAACCGGAGCTATTGAAACCAAGCAATCCTTTGCCGATGTGCAGCTTCACCTGGAGTGGAATGCTCCCGTGGCAGAAGGCAAAAGTGGGCAGGGATACTCCAACTCAGGGGTGTTTTTTATGGGACTTTATGAGGTTCAGATTCTGAATTCCTATGAAAATGAGACCTATAATAACGGTCAGGCCGCATCGGTGTATAAACAGCATATTCCGCTCGTAAATGCCTCTAAGCCGGCGGGCAAGTGGCAGAGCTACGACATTATATTTATGGCCCCACGCTTTTCAGAGAAAGGAAATTTGGTATCACCCGCTCGAGTTACGGTGTTTCACAACGGAGTGTTGGTTCAAAACAATGTAGAGTTATTGGGTCCTACGGTGTATATCGGGGCGCCTCATTATACGCCTCATCCCGAAAAAATGCCGTTAGCGCTTCAAGATCACGGAGATCCTATCCAATTTAGAAACATCTGGATTAGAGAGTTGTAGGCCGTTTGGTTTTAGTTTATGCCAAGGGTTTGCAACACCCAATCGCGAAAGGCACGCTGAAAATCCTCCGAGTAATCGGGAAGTACTGGGATTTCGCTAGGCTCGCCATCTACACCTGAATCATCTAACTCTGAAACATCCGATGCTGAACCGTCTAGATCCGAGTTGTCGATTTCCAAACCATCTACACCTGAGCCCGAACATACATTTTCGGTAGGTCGAAAATCATGATCCAAACCAGCAAAATTCTCCACGGTAATGTGAGCAGGCAGGCCTTCCGAGTTTGCACGTGCAAAGGCTTGTTCTAGAGATTCGAGGCCCCAACGTGCCGAAACAAAATAATCTCGCTCTGCGAATGCAAAATAGGCGGGAGGTGTAATGCCTGCTATATAGGGAGCTGGGTCGAACTCGCTAAGTACGTTCAGCTGTCTCCATGCTTTGGTGAGTGGAAAAGCTTGCACCCAGTTTAGGTCAGAGATCGCTTTTTTCTGGGCACGGTCGTAGGCCTCCGCATCAGGGTCTCCCTCGCAAAGAAATCGGGAATAATACTCATGGGTTAAGCGTCGTTCCGTGTCGTAGGTAGGGGCGGCTAAGGAAGCCACAAAAGCCAAGGAATCTCCATAAAGAGCTCCCAATAATTGAGCAACGGTTCCGCCCTGGGAGTGCCCTACCACCCCGATGCGATGGCCATCGATTCCAGGGTAGTCTCGTAACCTACGAACCGCGGACCGAGCATCATCGGCTCGCTCGAATAAGTCGGTTCGTTGCCACCGGCCTTCGGAAAGTCCAACCCCGCGTTTGTCGAAATAAAAGAGCGCAATGCCCTTTTCTAAAAATAGATTTTCCAGGTTTTCACGCACAAATGCGGAATAGAGTCCCCGATGGGAGGAATTGGGCCCACTGCCCACCAAGAATACAATAGCGGGCATGCCGCCGGATTTGTGATCGGCATCAGGCTGTTCAACACTTTGCTTAGCTGAAAGATTGGCATCAACCCGAGTAGGTACAACCAATTCTCCATGGAGTTGATACACCCGGTCTTCGTAGGCGTTTTCGGCCTGGCGCTCGCTAAGCGCGGTGTCGGAGAGCGCCACTTGTCGGCTCAAGTAATTTTGAGATTCAAACCATAGTTCTACTCGCTCTTGCGCCTGAATCTGAACACTGAGGCAGAGAACGAGAAGGAAACTGGCTAATTTTGGAATCACTCGGTGCCCTCTGCGCCTTGTGAGGTTTCACCTTCAGAGGAATCTTCTGAGCTATCTGCCGCTTCAGCCGCTTCCTTAGCCTCTTGCTCGACTTTCATGTCGGCACGTAGGGCTACAAAATAATCCATGAGCACTTGCCGTTGATCGTCGCTTAAACGGGCCTCAGGATGCATAATACGGTATGAAGGTAGAGGCATTTCCTTATTTTCTACGTATTCAATGACCTCTTCGGCCTTATGATCGGCTCGGCGATAAGTATAGTTACCCCACTCGGCAAAATTCA
>CAKZLH010000255.1 GCA_937125285.1 uncultured Balneolaceae bacterium
CATAAAGAGGCTATAGAGCAGCATTATCCGCATAAGGATATCAAACGTCGAAATACGGGTTATGCCTTGGATGCCCTCTGCGAAATGCATCCGATTACTCCGGGGGGAAGGTCGTTCAACTTATGCGAACTGCTTGCGGGTAGCGAGGGAACCTTGGCTATGACGGTTTCTGCCAAGTTAAATTTAGAGCCTCTGCCTCGCTATAAGCGCATGATGATCCCTCAGTTTAAGCAGCTGGATGAAGCGATGCGGGCGACCGTTTTAGCCGTCGAGAAAAACCCCGCTGCCGTTGAGCTGGTCGATGACATTATACTACAGGCGACCAAAGATAATTTAGAGCAAGCACAAAATAGATTCTTTTTGCGGGAAGACCCCAAATGTATTCTTATTATTCAGTTTGAAGGGGATAATCGTTTTGAATTAGATAAAAAGGCACAAGAACTCGAAGAGGAATTAAAAGGGGCAGGCTTAGGCTATGCCTACTCTCAACTCGATGACCCCGAGCGAATGAACCGGGTGTGGGAGTTGCGAAAAGCGGGTTTAGGCTTATTGATGGGATTGGGCAAAGAATCTCGCTCACCCGCTTTTTGTGAAGACACGGCCGTAAGGGTAAAGGATTTGCCCGAGTATGTAAAAGATATTGAGGCCATTTTGGATAAGCATGACACTCATTGTGTGTTCTATGCTCATGCGTCGGTAGGTGAGCTGCATTTTCGGCCAATGATTGATACCACTACCCTAGAAGGGGTTACGAAAATGAAACAAATGGCCAAAGAGTTTGCTGAAACGGTTCATAAATACAACGGCTCACTTTCTGGAGAACATGGCGATGGTCGAGCTCGTGCACCCTTTATCGAAACGGTACTCGGCGCTGAAATGATGCCATTGCTTGAGCGCGTTAAAGATATATGGGATCCCGAAAACAGGTTCAACCCGGGTAAAATTGTACGTGCAAAACCCATGGATAAAGATTTACGTTATTCACCTGATTATACCCCTATGGCGGTTCCAACGGTGTTTAAATGGCGTAAAGTTGGGGGCTTTAATGAAGCCTTAGAGTTGTGTAATGGAGCCGGTGTCTGCCGAAAACTTGCCGAAAGTGGTGGAACGATGTGCCCTTCCTATATGGCGACAACACATGAAAAAGACTCTACACGTGGTCGAGCAAATGTGTTTCGTCACGTATTTTCGGGGGCGAATCCCGAGGGCTTTTCTTCCAAGGATTTAAAAGAGGCTTTATCCTTATGTCTGAGTTGTAAAGCCTGTAAGAGTGAGTGTCCTGCCAATGTGGATATGGCCAAAATGAAGGCGGAATTCATGCATGGATACCATCAAAAACATGGGGTTTCTCGTAAGGAAGAGTTTTTTGGAGATCCTGGCAAACGGTACCCTCTGGCGGCACGTTTTGCTTCAATCACCAACAGAGTAGCCAAATCGCCGGTAGGTAAGCAAGTTCTGAAGCAGGCATTTGGAGTTTCACCATTGAGAGACTTGCCCGAGTTTAGTTCCGAGCGTTTTCGAGATTGGTTCCGTAAACATCCCTCACCCGCCTCGGATCATAAAGTTATTTTATTGGCCGATCTCTTTACCGATTATCATGATCCTAGAGTGGGTAAACATGCGGTATGGGTGCTCGAATCTATGGGGTTTGAAGTAATGTTGCCCAAAGTTCAGGAGCTTGGAAGAACCTTTTTATCCAAGGGGCTAATGGACAAAGCCCTAAAAACAGCCGAGACGGTGGTTCAAGGATTGGCTCCTTTTGCTCAAAAAAACTATCCAGTCATTGGTCTTGAACCTTCCGAAATACTTACTATTCGGGACGAATATTTAGACCTGGTGCCAGACTCTTTATTAGAGTCCGCTCAGGTCTTGGCCGCTAAAACCTACACCTTTGAAGAATTTGTGGCCCTTCATAAAAATCGTTTTCCAACAGACCGGTTGAATCCCGTTTCAGCGCCCCCAAAAGTGGCCTT
>CAKZLH010000256.1 GCA_937125285.1 uncultured Balneolaceae bacterium
GCAGCACCTATAGTTTGTAAAAATTGATTTCTATTTAAGCCCATTTCTTTGATATAAATGATGGTGATTAATGTAATGAATAGTAGTGTGATCTAACAGAGAAGTAACTGGTTCGCCTCCCAATAACGCCTTCCGTACTTTGGTAGATGAAACGTCTATCACAGAATGTTTCACCAAGGTGACCTTGTCTTTCAAGTAATTTGGTATGGAGAATTCCTGATCCCTTTCAGCTACCAATAAATCGACAAATGAAAGTATTTCATCATATGACTTCCATGTATGAAAACCTTCTACACTGTCCATACCTAAACAAAAATAGAGTTTTTCCAATGCATAGGTATTCAATATGTGTTTAATGGTGTTAATAGTGTAATTAGGCATTGGTAATTCTTCTTCAATTAAAGAAATATGTACACCATCGATTTCCCTGTATGCTAGTTCGACCATCTTTTTCCTATGTTCGTAACTAGCGTCTAAATCAGTTTTGTGAGGTGGTGATGGATTAACTAAAATCCATAACTCATCAATATACCCACTTGCTATAAAAGACTTCGCTATCGCTATATGCCCTTTGTGTATAGGATCGAAACTGCCCCCAAATAAACCTACACGTTTTTCATTCATCTCCTTCAGATGATAACTGAGCTTGAGCCGTTGACAGTCTAAGGATTTGTTCATTCGCCTCTAAGAAATACTGCTCTGCATCTGAACGATAGTTAGATTGTGGAAAGAGCTGTAAAAACTTCTCGTAATTATCTACAGCTAATTGATACCTTTCGATTTGTTTCGACTGAATACTTTGTTCAGCATATGCAACATAGGTTTCTATGATTTTAAGTAGACTTTGCTCTGCCCACACCGACTCAGGAAATTGATCAATAGTTAGGTCAAAATAGATGGCAGCGGCTTTATACCGCAAGGTACGTAAGTAGAATTGACCAGATTCATAGTTCTTACGAGCTAACTTGTTTCTAAGTTCATCTATTTTCTGTGCACTTTCAGAGACGAATTCAGAATTGGGATAATTGGTGTTGAACAATTGAAATAATTCAATCGCACGCATAGTAGGCGTTTGATCTAAGCGATATCTAGGAGATTGCTGATAATAACTCAGTGCACGATTAAACTCTACCTCTTCCCTACGTTCATCTTGTGGGTAATAACTTATAAAACGTTCGTATTCTGATGCTGCAAGTAGATATTGTCTGTTTTGAAAATAGCTATCGGCAAGTAGGTATTGTGCTTCTTTAGCATAGGTTGTTCCCCTACCCATACGGGTTACTAAATCAAATCCATAGGCTGCATCTGAGTACTCACCTTTTTCGTAAAATGCCATTGATTTCTCATAAGCTGAATCAATGGGTTCACCCGGTTTAATAAGTTCTTTATTAGCGCATGAATAGGTAAAACTACCTATGAAGATTAAGAAAATGATTCGTTTTAGCATGTTTATTTTATTCTTGATCGCAAATAGTCTATCAATCTCGATAACTCTGTTCTGTAAATGGATTCTTCAAATTCCCCAATAATATCGTATATCTGACGATATTTATTGTCTATTAATTCACTGGTTTCTTCAATAATCCCATATTTTTCCATCATCGAAATTATTGTATGTACCTGTTCATCCGTTAATTCGTCATGATTATACACTTCAAGCATGTGATTTCTTTCTTTAACTGTGCATTCCATGAACGTCCGCAACCAAAGATACGTTTTTTTACCTTCCCGAATATCCCCTGCTTTCTTCTTGCCAAAATCCTCAGGTTCAGCGATAATATCCAAAAGATCATCCTGAATTTGAAAGGCCACTCCCATTAAGTTACCCAGGCGAGTCATCCTCTCCTTAAGGTCGGATCGGCCGCCTACAATAGCACCCATAGCAAGAGCTCCTGCCAGTAATGCACCTGTTTTACCTTCAATCATTTCAAAATAATCTTCTACACTTACCTCTGAACGCTCCATGAATTCCATATCCAAGGCTTGTCCATCGCATACTTTTATAGTTGAATCAACAAAGGTTTGCAGCAATTCCGCAAATTGTTCTTTCTCAAGCTTTGATGACTCTCTATAGCTTAACAGTTGTTTAAAAGCATAGGCATACATTACATCACCACTCAATATGGCGATATTAGAATCCCATTTTTTGTGAACACAGGCAATCCCTCTTCTGGTATCTGCTTCATCCATAATATCATCATGTACCAATGTGAAATTATGCAATATTTCAACAGATAAAGCAGACGGAAGGGCTAAAGTATGATTACCTGAAACCATACCGCAGGACAATAGGGTTAGATAGGGCCGAATTCTCTTACCTCCCATCGCCATTGTGTATCGAAAAGGTTCATACAGAGTATCGGGTAAAACAGGCAAGTCTAGAGATTTAATGGCCTGCTCTATTTCATTTAACCATTCTTTATTCATGAATCTTCCGATATTATACAGTGACTACCTAATAAATTCCAATGAGTGACCCCAAGGAGTGTCATTAGCATTTTAGTTTCTTTTATCCACAGATCGTACCACCTGAACAAACCATCTAAACCTTCATGTGTGATAATTGGTACAACTGGTTGAGCGACGGCCACAAAATGAGCCCCAAGACATCGTGCTTTTATCATATGTGTAGCATGTCGGATGCCTCCAGAAGCAATAATCTGAAACTCTCGCTCCCATGCCAAAGACTGTAGACTTTCTAGACAATATCGGGTCGAATTACCCCATTCATTTAAACGAGCATACATATCTGATTCATATTGATTAACATAATCAGATGAACCATATTTAGCATCGGCGTTCATTAATCGTGCATGCTCTACTTTGGACCATGAGGTTCCACCAACTCCGGCCACATCTATGACAGAAACGCCTACATTTAAAAGTTTTTTTGCAGCCCCTGCATCTATACCTGCACCTGTTTCTTTAACAATTATAGGGATTCCAACCTTCGAAGCTAAATGTTCAATACCAGACAAAACCCCCTGAAAATCCCTATCTCCCTCTAGTTGAACAAGCTCTTGCAAGGGATTTAGATGAACAATAACAGCATCTGCTTCAATACTTTCTGTCATTCTTCTAATTTTATCATTAGGTAAATTTCCAATCAATTGCACGCCACCAATATTTGCAGCTATAAATGCATTGGGAGCTTTTTTTCTAACGATAGTAAAACTACTCTCAAGTGTGGAATCTTCTAGCATGGCACGCTGACTGCCCACTCCAAAAGGCAGATCTAGCGTTTCACAAAACTCGGCTATAACCGCATTCATTTGAGTCGCCCTATCATAGCCCCCCGTCATAGATGAGATAAATAACGGAAAAGGGAATGTCCTTCCCAATAACTGAGCACTTGTATCAATATTATTAATTGAACACTCAGGTAATGCATTATGTCGCAATTGAATACCATCCAAACCTGTGGTACGGAGATATTGACTGTTCTGTGACGTAGTCAAGTCAACATGATCTTTTTTTCGGGTTGAAATGGAACTCATACTGTAAGGTAGTAAAGTTATGTTGTGATAAAAACAAAGGGTTTGTCTTTTCTGTTATCACCCAAACTAAACCATATATGAACCTGAATTTACGTGAAAAGTTTGACCTGTAGCATGCTTAAACTCTCCACTAGCTATTCGGTAAACAAGTGTGGCTATATCTTCAGGAGGCACTATCTCATTTAATGCAAGACCTTGAGTTAGATATTCTTCCCCATAAGTTTGAATAGATTCAATGGCCATATCGGTATGAACAAAACCAGGAGCTACACTAAAGGCGGTGATGCCTTTTTTACCATAATTACGGGCTACACTTTTGATAAATGCTAGCATGCCTGCTTTAGAGGCCGCATAAGCAGCAAACTCCTGAGTATCCCCCCTCTGTGCGGCTCGTGAAGATATATTTATAAGTATTCCCGGAATATCATGCTCTGCCCAATATTGAATGGCTTTTTTGGCGATATAACTACTAGCGGTTAAGTTCACTTCAATCGTTTTTCTCCATTTATCTAGCCAATCAGTTTCATCCGACTCAATCGGGCTCTCCAAAAAAATAGCGGCATTATTTATCACTACAGAAGGAAGATGTTTACTAGTAATTAGTGGATTCATCCATGAATCAATAGCCTCAGGTACTTCAAATAGATCTAAAATTGTGTGGTGATAGGCTTGATTATGCCTCCACTCATTAATCATTTTAGTAGACGCCCCATGAACGGTCCAATTTTCTTGTAAAAATCGTTGTGTAATTGCATAACCAATTCCTCTTGAAGTGCCGGTTAATAGTATGGAGGACTGCATAGTTATATCTTATGATTTAGCAGAATGAATGGGGACAAAAGAGCAAGCTTCACCATACATAATCTTTTTTGCTACGCCCATTAACTTTTGGGTGGCATAGGCAAACGTGGCAGCTGGAATTGAATGATCAGAGCACCCTTTAATGAGCACATATTTATCTTGATAAACAGACCAATCAAAACGATCCATCTCTGTTTTATATAAACTCGATAGTACCGTTTCTTTATCACTAAAATGAATGCTAATACAGTGTGGGGTTGCAGCTTCAACCAGTAACATATATGCCCATGAGGTTATTAAGGCCTGCTTGTTAACTTGTATAACTAGATGCGCATTTTGGTATTGTTCCCATGAATGCTCTAGAATATGATGCCTAAATTCGTTCTCTTTCACAAGCATGCCCTGAAATAACCAATCGGTTATATCTAAACTAAGTACCGATTCTTGATTTCTGAACAACTTTGATAAATCGAGTGAAACCAACTTTTCATTTTCTTGAACTTTATTCTTAATCATAACGAGAAACTCTCCCCGCAAGAGCAAGTTCTACTCGCATTAGGATTTTGAAAATGAAAACCTTTCCCATCAAGACCATCAGAATAATCTAACTCTGTACCAGCTAACATTAAAAAGCTCCTCATATCGACATGTAATTTGAAATCAGGATAGTCATATACATGGTCCATCTCGTTATTTGTTACTTCATCGGGTCTAACTAGGTCTAAATCATACGTTAATCCACTACACCCACCACTGACAACTGATATTTTGAGAACGTCTTTTAAGCCATCACTAGTAGACGCTTTTATCTCACAAATTCTCTGGTAAGCTTTCTCACTAATGGTTATTTCGGACATGATTTAGACAGAAATGACTTGAATCTCAGGATCAATTCGTTTAACCATACTTTCAATAGCATATAATGTACCAGTAGTAGCTGTTGGACAGGTACCACAAGCACCTTGATAATGCACCTTTAATCGGTTTTCCTCTAAACTTAATACCTTTAAGCCACCACCATCGGCAAGTAAATAGGGTCGAACTTGCTCATCTAACATTCGATTAATTTCGCTTAATCTTGGATCATCGGATTCCATTGCTTCTTTACTCACATGAACTTCCTCATCGTTTTCAAGGTGATCTTGAGCTTCTGCTTCTCTGATGGGTGGCGCTAACTTCCTCAGTAACTCAGACCAAACGGCCCCACCATCTTGTGTAACCGTGATATATTTATCCACATAATAAACATTGATCACATGATCTATTTCAAACAAAGATGAAGCTAATGCATCCTCTTTTGCTGATTCAGCATCTTCATAAGATCTTGTCACACCATTAGTCAAGGGTTCCGCCAGTACAAATCGCATAGCGTCTGGGTTTGGTGTGCGTTCTATCTCTTTAATTTTTGCCATAGTTCTAAAGATTTAAGTAAAAAAAGATTGTGTTTCTTTAACTGCAGACACTAAAGTATCAATATCTTGTTCATTATTGTAAAAAGAAAGGGATGCTCTAATGGTTCCAGGAATAGAATAGTACTCCATTATAGGTTGTGTACAGTGGTGCCCCGTACGAACAGCTACTCCATATTTATCCATAATCGTACCGGCATCTGTAGGATGAATATCCTCTAGTAGAAATGAGATTACAGATGTTTTATTTGTTGAAGTTCCAATAAATTGAAGTCCATCTATTTTCGAAAGCTCATGATTTGCATATTCTAAGAGTTCTTGCTCTCTTGCAGCTATATTGCTAAATCCTATGCTAGTCAAAAAATTTAAAGCCTCTCCAAAACCAATACCAGCAGCAATAGGTGGGGTTCCAGCTTCAAATTTATGTGGAAGATCGTTAAAGGTAGTTCCTGAAAAACTAACCCTATCAATCATATCTCCTCCTCCCCTATATGGTGGCATATCAACTAGTAATTCGCGTTTACCGTATAGAATCCCAAATCCTGTAGGTCCACACATTTTATGAGCTGAGAAAGCGTAAAAATCAGCATTCAGAGCTTGTATATCTACAGGCATATGAGGCACCGCCTGTGCCCCATCAATTAAAACAGCTGCATCGAATTTTTTCGCTAGCTTACAACATTCCAAAATTGGATTAACGGTACCAAGGGTGTTAGACACATGAACTAAAGCAACCATTTTGGTACGCTCATTTAGAAGTGAAGCATACTCTTCTAAATTAAGAACTCCCCTTTCATCCATGGAGATTACCTTAATGACCGCTCCTGTCTTTTGAGCAATCAATTGCCAAGGAACAATATTAGCATGATGCTCCATCTGGCTAAGAATAATCTCATCACCTTCTTTTAGGTTTTTATGTCCCCAAGAATCTGCTACAAGGTTAATGGAATCGGTAGTACCTGTGGTGAAAATGATTTCTTCGATAAATCGTGCATTTATTAAATCACGCACCTTTTCTCGTGTACGCTCATATTCATCCGTTGCTGTCTGAGATAGATAATGTACCCCTCGGTGTATATTCGCATGCTCCTTGGAGTGATAGTTATTTATTCTATCAATAACGGATTGTGGCATCTGACTAGACGCTCCATTATCAAGATAGACCAAAGGCTTTCCATGTACCTGCTGATGGAGAACAGGAAACTGAGCTCTTATTTTATCCCATTCAATAGCCTGCATGTTATAATTGATTAAATGATAATGAACAGCTTTACAACTAGTCTCTATTCGTATAGGCTATTACTTCTCTTAGTAACAGTTCCTCTACTGACTTAACGGCCATACTTTCGACCGATTCAAGGGCAAATGCGTACACCAATAATTCACGGCTTTTTTGCTCCGTTAGACCTCTACTCTGCAGATAGAATACCTCTTCATCCTGAAGCTGTCCAATTGTAGCACCATGAGAGCAGCGAACATCATCTGCAAATATCTCTAACTGAGGCTTGGTATTCACTTTGGCATCATCAGATATCAAGAGGTTTCTATTCTCTTGAAAGGAATCAATCTTTTGTGCGTCTTTCGCTACAAAAATTTTGCCATTGAATATTGAATGTGCTTGATCATTCACAACCACCTTATGTAGCTGATGGGAATTACCGTACGAATAACGATGATCCATTATGGAATGTGTGTCGGCTATTTGATCACCATCAATAAGCACTAATCCATCTACCGTGAAATCAACTTCAGCGGCATTCTGAATGACCCTTGGTTCATTTCTAAAGAGTTTAGCACCTAGACAAATAGTATAGGAATGATATTCAGCATGGGCGTCTAACATGGCAATAGGTCGTGAAATATGAGTCGCCTGCTTTGAATCTCTTTGAATTCTAGCATGATGAACATGTGCTCCACTGTACAACCTAAATTCATTGACTGGAATATTTAGGTATTGGTTTTGAGCCAATCCAATATGCTCTTCAATAATCGTAGCTTTAGAGTACATTTCACCCACGAATAGTACTCTAGGAGTTGCGAAGTACGCAAATTCCATATTCGTGAATATATTCAATATGTGAATAGGTTGTTCGATTTCAACCTCTTTGGGCACATATATGAATGTTCCATCATTGAAGCTCAAGTCATTTAATGGAACAAATACATCATCCGTGTAATTGGTAATCTTAGCCAAATACTCTTTTACTTTAGGATGATTTTCATTGTTCGTAATCGTATCTACAATCACTCCATCTGGTAAATCTTCAATGGAAGAGTGCTCTTGGCTATAATGTCCATTGATAAATACTAAGCGTGACTTTTTTGCTTCCGGTAAATGATATTCATCTAAGTTAAGGGCCGTATCTAACAGACCTTTCATAATCGGTTTGAAATAGCCACTGCTAATGGATTTTAGATCGGTAAACCGCCATTCTTCATCTTTTTTTGTTGGAAAAGGCCTTATTTCGAGTAATTTTTTTGCCTCCTCCCTAAGAGTTTCAAAGTATTTTGTCTCAGCCGAACTAGTATCTACAAAACTCTGTAATGATTGCCTATCTGCTACATTAACCATTCAAGTCCCTCCTTTATGCTAGTTCTTTTTGCATTTGGTCATAACCATTTGCCTCTAATTCTTCAGCAAGTGATATATCGCCAGACTTGACTATTTTACCATTCATCATTACATGCACAAAATCAGGTTTGATATAATTTAATAGTCTCTGGTAGTGAGTAATCATAACAATCGCGTTTTCTTGACTGGCAATTTTGTTCACCCCGTCAGAAACAATTTTTAACGCGTCTATGTCTAAACCCGAATCCGTTTCATCCAAGAAGGATAATCGAGGATTAAGTACCGCCATTTGAAAAATTTCATTCTTTTTCTTTTCTCCGCCAGAAAAACCTGTATTGATTGATCGGTTCAAGAATTCATCCTTCATCTCAATAACATCGAGTTTTGAAACCAGATAGTCTTCAAACTCCAATGGATCCAACTCTGCTCGCTCATTGGCACGTGCTATCGTATTATAGGCTTCTCTCAGTAAGGTTTTATTGGTAATTCCCGGTACTTCAACTGGATATTGGAAGGCTAAAAATAGTCCTAAGTGAGCACGCTCATCTGCATCCATTTCGGTAATATCTTCTCCCTCGAAAAGTATACTGCCTTCGGTTACTTCGTATTCCGGATGCCCAGACACTACCTTAGAAAGTGTACTTTTACCACTTCCATTAGGACCCATAATGGCATGAATCTCGCCTTTATTAACAGTAAGGTTAACGCCTTTTAATATTTCTAGTTCTTCGCCTTCAACAACGGCATGTAGGTTTTTAATTTCTAACACGTTCTTGTCTTTTTTTAGATTAATGTTTTAATGGGTAGTATTAGCCTACACTACCTTCTAGTTTGATGTCTAGTAATTTGTTCGCCTCAACAGCAAACTCTAATGGAAGTTCTTTTAATACATCCTTTACAAATCCATTGATAATCATAGAAATAGCGTCTTGTTCGCTTATTCCACGTTGCATTAGGTAGAATATCTGCTCTTCTCCGACCCGAGAAGTGGTTGCCTCATGTTCTACACTACTACTAGCGTTCTCACTAGAGATATAAGGAAAAGTATGTGCTCCACAAGTCTGTCCTATAAGCATTGAGTCACAAACTGAATAGTTTTTAGAGCCGGTAGCCTTTTTCCCAATTTTTACTTCCCCTCTGTAACTATTATTTGACTCTCCCGCCGAGATACCCTTTGAAATAATAGTACTTCTGGTATTCTTGCCCAAGTGAATCATTTTAGTTCCCGTATCTGCCTGTTGCTTTTTTGTAGTTACTGCAACAGAATAAAATTCGCCAATAGAATGATCTCCTTGAAGGATTACAGATGGATATTTTAAGGTGACAGCTGAACCTGTTTCTAATTGGGTCCATGAAATTTTACTATGCGCACCCTTACAAATACCTCTTTTTGTTACAAAATTAAAAATACCGCCTTTACCCTCTTCATCGCCAGAGTACCAGTTCTGAATGGTAGAATATTTAATATCTGCCCGATCTAGGGCAACAAGCTCAACCACAGCAGCATGCAGCTGGTTTTCATCATACATTGGAGCAGTACACCCTTCTAGGTAGCTTACACTTGCACCTTCTTCAGCCACAATGAGTGTACGTTCAAATTGACCGGATTCCATATTGTTAATTCTAAAATAGGTAGATAGCTCCATCGGACATTTAGTGTCCTTTGGTATGTAACAAAATGATCCATCAGAAAAGACGGCCGAATTTAGTGCTGCATAGAAATTATCTCTAGCAGGCACTACTGAACCCATATATTTTTTTACGAGTTCTGGATGTTCTTTAATAGCCTCAGACATGGAACAAAAGATAACACCCGCCTCAGCTAGTTTTTCTTTGAATGAGGTGAATATGGAAACACTGTCAAAAACTGCATCTACAGCAACACCTGCTAACATTTTTTGTTCTTCGAGTGGTATCCCCAATTTCTCATAGGTTTCACGAATATTAGGATCTACTTCGTCGAGACTGTCTAAAGTTGGACGTTTTTTAGGAGCAGAATAGTAGAGTAAATTCTCGAAATCTGGTTTTTTATACGTCGCATTAAACCATTCGGGCTCTTCCATTTCTTTCCAAGCTCTATAGGATTTCAAACGAAATTCAAGCATCCATTCGGGCTCTTCTTTTCTTTGAGAGAGCTCCTTGATAATCTCTTCGTTTAGCCCTTTTGGAAAGTCTTCGTATTCTACATCGGTGGTGAAACCATACTTATACTCTTCACCAATCATGGACTCTAATGCCTTCGTCTCTTCACTCATTCTATAGATGTTTTGATGTTAGTATTTACTGTGCTAAACCTTAGCAATTACGCTTCCGTTCAATTATTTAAATGCGTATTTAGAACAGTTCTAAATATAAGAAATTAGAGACCTAATTTTCAGAAATACTTACGATTTATATCTATTAAGAAGATCTGCTAATTAATGGGAGTTGGAATGGTTACTTCTAGTATGATGGATGCTCCTATCGGGTTAAAGGATAATTCTCTAATAGCAGCAGGAACCAGTACGGTGTCACCTTTCACTATCTTGGGCAACTCTGGTACATCATGTATTTCTACAGCCCCTTCTATACACATCAATACGGTACAAGATTTTGAAGTAAATTCGCGCTTAATAGCCTTTTCCAAGCAAATCCTTTTGGTAACAAAATATTCAGACTGACCAATGATACACTCTGATTCACCTGTATTATACCTTGTTAGGTAGGATTCCGGTAGAGTGAAATCTATCGCTTCTAAAGCTAGATCATTATGTAACTCCCTAGTATTTCCATGAACATCTTTACGATTAAAATCATGAATTCGATAGGTGACATCTGAGCTTTGTTGAATCTCAGCTATTAACAAACCTTTTCCTATGGTGTGAATTCGCCCAGCCGGTATGAAAAGTACATCATGTTTTTTTACTGGCTCCCTATTTAAAACATCAACTAAGGTATCGTCATCAACATGACTTTGGTATTGTTCAGGAGTAAGCTGTTGGTTGAAACCTACGATTAAGGAAGCATCTTCATCCGCATCCACTATATACCACATCTCCGTCTTGCCTAAGCTATTATGCCGTTTTAAGGCAAGTTCATCATTGGGATGAACTTGAATAGATAAATCCTCTTGTGCATCTATAAATTTAAATAATAGTGGAAAATCTACACCATGAGCATCATATACGTGTTCTCCTATAAGTTCTTGCTTGTACTCTCTTATAAGTTCTGGTAATGATGTGCCAGCAAGAGCACCATTAGCAACCACTGAATGGTTAGCTGGGACTGCTGAAAGCTCCCAGGATTCGCCATCATATAAACTCATGGATTCTTTACCTAAGATACTAGAGAGTTTAGTGCCGCCCCACAATTTTTCCTTTATGATGGGGGTAAACTTAAGCGGGTATAATTTTTCCATATAGATTACGACATTAAGATTCCTAAATAAGCGGTGTGAATAATATCTGATTCAGAACACCCTCGTGAGAGATCGAGCATGGGTTTGTTTAGACCTTGAAGTATAGGGCCCATAGCCGATGCATTGGCTAATCGTTGAACGAGTTTGTACCCAATATTTCCAGACTCTAGGTTAGGAAAAATAAATACATTTGCGTCACCAGCTACAGAACTATCTGGGGCCTTTCGCTTTGCAACTGATTGGTCCCATGCCGCATCAAATTGCAACTCTCCATCAATGGCATATCGATTATATTTCTTTTTGTATATGGTTAATGCGCTTCTAATTTTCTCTACTCGTTCATGCTCTGCACTACCTCTTGTAGAGAAAGAAAGCAGTGCTATTTTAGGCACAATTCCTGTCAAAGATTCAAAATTTTTGGCCGAGTCGAATGCAATATTGGCTAGTTGGGCGTCGGTTGGCTCAGGTATTACGGCACAATCTGCAAAACTTAGAAGTTTATCGTCATTTAGCTCCATGATAAAACTACTTGATATAGTTTCGGACTCTGGATGTAAACCAATAGAATGGATAGCCGCTCTGATTACATCTCCAGTGGTAGCGACCGAACCAGCAACGCAAGTGTCCACCAAATTTGTTGCCAAATAACAAGCTCCAAAGTATAACGGATCTTTAAGGGCCTTTTCGACCATTTCCAAGGTCCAACCTTTAGTTTTCCTCTTACTAAATAAATGCTCAGCTAGCGCGGGTAGTTTAGAATCGGTTTCGGGATCTAACCAGTGAACCCTAGGATGTTGAAAAGTGGGCTGAGCTTTGTCATTTAACACTAGAAAAACATCGGCTATTTCATTTTGAGCAAGAAACTTGGCAGCTTTAATAATTCGTTCGTCTGAGGACCTTGGAAAAAGTACTTTTCCTTGTTTTTGGAAGGCTTTATGCTCTAGTAGTTCAGTAAACTTCATACTTTGAGAGTCGAAAATAGTTTGCAATTACCAATTCGTATCATGATTACCAAAAAATAGTATGTTTTGAGGTTCATTATGTAATCTTCTTGAAGTATAATCCACATTACGTTGTAGATGATTTATGATCATATTAGTAGACTTAGAACCCTTTTTTAATGCATCTGCCAAATAATAGCTAAAGATACTATGATACTTTTGCGCTAAACCTTGTTTTGTGTAAAGCTGGGATTGGCTACGTCCATCTGAAGAAAATATCATACTAAAGCTTAAGTTTGAATTTACTAGTTGATCATTTATCTGGAGAATTGCTTGATAAAATTGCTCAGGTGTGCCGGAAGCATAATCGTAATTAACATCTGCAATTAAAATCAGACTACTATAGCCCAATGTTACTACCTGATCTACAATGGATTCAAAATCAAAATAGTGCTCACTATCACCTAATAAATATGTAAGGTTATTATTCTTACCTATTGAAGCATAACCATTTAAATATAGTATAATTTGTTTCTCTTCACTTGAAATTTTTTCTAGAAGTGACCAACTTTCAAAGTATTGATCAGGATTACTTTGATTGATAACTCTAGCTAGGTTGGTATAACCTAAGCCCAATGTATTGATAAAATATTCTTCTAATAATTTTCCATCTCTCTCGGCATAACGCTTATTTTGTAGTCCACCACCATAAAACTCATTTGCAATAATAATTGCATTACTTGGCACCGTTCTGTTCTCTAATGGTGTAGGGATATCCCTCTCAACATCTACATTTCCAAAAGGGATATTAGGCAATGTCACAATGGAAAGTTCATCAATATAATTAGTTGGCCGCCAAATCGGGCGAACATCACTTTTTGATAGATACGTCTCGGTTATACCATATTGTACCTTATACCAATCTTCTAATTCACCTAAATACAATAATTCACTGCCTCTCGCCAAATCAGTGAGTATTGAATTGTTGGAATTATTGGGTTGTTGACGCAATGGACTAATATTTGATTCTACAACTACAAACCGTTCAAATATGTCGGTAATAGTTAATGGATAGATATAGGTACTGTCATTAAAGTCTAATTCAATTCGAATATTTTGCTGCTCATCAAATGTGAAATCATTTGGGTTTAGTTCTTCCAAGAGATTGATTTGGTATGAATTCCCATCAAAATTGACCTCATTTCGAATAGCAACCGCTTCATTGCGACTATAAATGGTATAAGTCGGATTAATGAGAGGTCTACGAGAAGCTAATAGGGTATCTGTGAGCTCAATTGTGCCTGTTCTTTTTAATAAACGCTCTTCTCCAGTAGCTAATGAAGTACCCATTTCTCTATCCCCAATCATTCCTAAAGCCAAGCTTAAACCAGCTGTCCCCAAAAACATGTACTGCTCGAAGCTACCATTAGAAAATTTTTGTGAAGTTAAGTAAGATAAATACGCACCAGAAGCTCCAAGGACTAAACCTAAAAAAGAAGGTCTATATCGCTGCAGGTACCTTCCCATTTTAATCTTTTGAGCGTATTCGTAGGTATTGGTATCCCATACCTGAAATCCGACAATTGGTTTTTCTGGGGTAGGTGTTTCAGAAACTTTCAAGAATTGATTATTGGCTACCAACTCGAATTCTGTTCGGTCAATGGCCGTATTGTCTTCTATAATCCATTTTGAACTACTGCATCCTAAGGATATCAAAAGTACTAAAATTGGTATGTAACGGGGATTTATGCCCATGGAGTCTGCTTCGAAGCAATGGCTATTTTAGCAGCATCAATGGCAATCACTAGCTCCTCATTGGTTGGAACTACGTATATCTCAACTCTAGAATTTTCAGTGTGAATAGGGCCGAATCCGACGATTTCATCATTTTTTTTCTCGTCAATTTCTAACCCAAGGTATTCTAGATCTTGGATGATCTTTTTTCTAATGATGGGTGAATTCTCGCCAATACCTCCAGTGAACAATAATGCATCAGCTCCATTCAGTGCTGCTACATAGGATCCAATGTATTTCTTTGCTCTATAACAAAACACATCAACAGCCTCGTTACACCTTCTATCTCCTTGCTCTGCCTCTTCTAATAAATCCCTCATATCTCCAGCATAACCACTTAAACCAAGTAATCCACTGTGCTTATTTAACAAGGCATGAACATTGGCAAGTGACAATTCCTCTTTTTCAATCAGAAAAAATAAAATAGACGGGTCAATATCACCACTCCGAGTTCCCATGACTAAACCCTCTAATGGAGTAAATCCCATAGAGGTATCATAGGATTTCCCGTCTTTAATCGCATTTATAGACCCCCCATTACCCAAATGACAACTGATTATCTTCGATCCATTTTTTTTCCGGTTTAATCGATTAAAGTACTCCCGACTTACGAAATAATGGGAAGTACCATGAAATCCATACCTCCTAATTTTGTATCTCCGGTAAAGCCGATTGGGTATCGCATACAAATAAGCATGCTGAGGTATGGAGTGGTGAAATGCAGTATCAAATACCGCTACATGTGGAATATTGGGTAATAACTTTTTGGCTGCACGTATACCGTGTAAATTGGGCGGATTATGTAATGGTGCAATATCAAAGGCTTGCTCTATAGCAGACTCTACATCCTCATCAATCAAAACCGAATCTTTAAACAATTCACCGCCATGCACCACCCTATGCCCAACAGCTTCAATTTCATCTATGGAATGAAGATTGGGGTTATCTGCTTGCATAAGTAATTCCATAATCTTACCTAATGCAGCAGAGTGATTTTCAATAGCTATGGATTTTTTTAATGGTTTTTCGTCTAAAAACTCATGCCGGATAATCGAGGTTACCGCCCCTATTCTTTCTACCAAACCCTTACAAAGAGTGGTTCTATTTTTAGTATCAATAAGCTGATATTTGATAGAGGAACTACCGCAATTAATCACTAAAATTTTCATTTTTACGCTTTAATTATCCATTCGGGTAAGATGCTATTCGAAATCAACAGGTCATGAGCCATCTTCATTAGTCTTACTTGCTCTGGCCATTTGATAAAATCTTCAACAGAATCTATCGTTATCCATTCATAGTTTGTGTGTTCATTATTGAGTTGCAGAGAAACTGTTGACTCAATTTCTGCGGCAAATGCAGGAATAAGATGTATAGTATTGGACTCATGTTCAAAAAATGTATTTATCGACGGTATAGTCCAAAATGATACGGGAGTGCTTCCGGTTTCTTCCTTTATTTCTCGTAAAGCGGCCTGGGTGTAACTTTCGTTTTCTTTAAGCTTACCTCCCACCATTCGCCATTGGCCTGAGTAAATTTTATTCTTCGCTCGCTTGAGAACTAAAAATTCTATTGTATGGTCTTTCTTGCGGTAAAGATAAGCATCTATTAAACGTTTCATATATGGTATAAAAGTCTTTTAAGCAAGATAGGCTACCCAACTGAATGTTATTCAACTTCTATTTTTTGTATTTCAAGCTCTAGTGTTCCAGCAGGAACTTGTACCGTAACTACATCTCCTACTTCCTTACCTAAGAGAGCCGCGCCAATAGGACTATCAACTGAAATTTTACCTTTAGAAAAATCTGCTTCGTTGGGAGAAACCAAAGTATATTTCATCGTTTTTTTCATCTTGATATTCAGAATGGTAACCGTTGTAAGTACACGTACTTTGGTTAAATCTAAATCCTTAGCGTCTAAGATTCGGGCATTTGCTAAAATATCTTCCAATTGTGTAATTCGAGTTTCAAGATGTCCCTGTGCTTCTTTAGCAGCATCGTATTCAGCATTTTCACTAAGATCACCTTTTGCTCTCGCTTCAGCGATATCCTCAGCAATCTCTCTACGACCTCTTGTTTTTAAATCTCTAAGCTCTTGATCCAACTTATCATATCCTTCTTGGCTTAGGTATTGTATTTTGCTCATAATCATCGATTAATTTAAATAGTTCTTCATCAAATTAGCATGAAGCACATAAATTACGGGTATTATATGTGTTATTCTACTTTTGCTAATGGTTCTTCTTTTGAATTGTATGGTAAAGACGATCTAGGAAGTACATGGCTAGCTAATATCAGGGCTAACATAGATAGTATGGCACCTATCAAAAAGGGAGCACCGGGTAAGTAAATGACATCTGAAGTACTAAAATAACTAAATGATTGAGTCATTAAAGGAGGGCCAATTATGGCGGCAAAGCTAATGATACTCGTAAGTACACCCTGTAATTCTCCTTGCATGTTCGAAGGTACTTGATTAGATACAATACTTTGTAATGAAGGTCCAGCAAATCCACTAAGCGAATATGGCAGGACCATAACAAGCATCCAAAAACCGTTAGTTGCCCACGCAAAACCAATAAAACCAATCATATAGGCAACTATTCCAAAATATACAGCGACTTGAGTTCCAATTTTAGGTATGACTACTCTAGTCAATCCTCCTTGAACGACCGCAACACAAATGCCTACAACACCTAGAGACAGCCCAACCATTGCTTCATCCCAATTAAATTTGAACATAGTAAAGTAGGTCCATGTACTTTGGGTGGCATGATGAGATAGATACAAAATAAAAAACACCATAAATAGTCCACTAGCTTTCGATAACTTTTTTATCTGCTTAAACGCACCAAGTGGATTAGCTCTATTCCATTCGAATAGCCTTCTTTGATCTTCAGGAAGTGATTCAGGCAAAATAAAGTATCCATAACATACATTGATTATACTCAATAAAGCAGCCGCTATAAATGGTACTCGAGAACCATATTCACCAAGTAGCCCCCCCAATACAGGGCCTATTATAAAACCAAGACCAAATGCAGCACCCAATAAACCAAAATTTTGGGCTTTTTTTTCGGGAGTACTAATATCGGCAATATAGGCACTTGCCGTCGTCATGGTAGCACCTGTAATACCCGATAGAAAACGTGCCAAAAACAACCAACTAAGGGTTGGTGCCCATGCTAGCAATAGATAGTTCAGGCCATAGGCAAGAAGCGAACTCAGTAAGAGTGGTCTTCTACCAAAGCGATCACTTAAAGCACCAATTATAGGGGCAAAAATAAATTGGGTTCCCGCATAAATAAACATGAGCAAGCCACCAAATTCAGCCGCATTACTTATGGTTTCACCCGTGAGCTCCATAATTAAATTTGGGACTACAGGTATTATAATACCTAGTCCAATAACATCAATAAGTACGGTAATAAAAATAAAGACTAGAGAAGCACGCTCAATTTTTGGCTTCATAATGACTTCCATTGTTCATACAGCTCTCTCAAGGTAATCCAACGATACATACCTGAGTTATGACCATCTGACCAGTGAATTTGAAGAGCGTGATTACCAATTTGATTAGCCTTACGTATGGTCAAAACATAGTGTCCTTCAAAATTAAATGCTTCAGGGTTGAAAATTTGCATTTTGTCATGCCCACCTCTACACATAACACATGGACAATTTTTACGTAACCCATAAAACGGATACCGATACTCCAATTGATCGGACCAGATTATTTCTAGGTACTGATCGTCATTATTTATAACTATTTTGGAAGGAACCGACATAGTAACCATTCATTTAATTTCATACTTGAATATACTCATTATATGCTACTTGTTTATGTAATTTCGATTCCTTTTGTAATAGCAGGCTACCTATTCGGGTTAAAAAAGCTAAAAATCTATCTACTCACCTTCCGAATCATACTTATTTGGTTAACGATTGTGACCTCACTTTATATTTTAGCCTTAATTTTTTACAAGATTAATGTATTGAGTGAAGAGATCGCAGGAATCTTGATGGCTTTATTTTATGGGATTGTTTCCGGAATAATTCTTGGAAAGTTTCATTCGCAACTAACCTTTAAAAGAACTACTGGATACCCCCTATACATATATAGAGAATTCTTGGTTGATGGCACCCCATTGGCTGTTGGTAGCACATTAATATTTGCTGGCTTACTTCGCCTATTTTGGGATTTGAATCTACTTATTACACCCATACAACTATATTCAGGAGTTTCTTTACTAGCCTTAGGTTTACTGTTCTACTCTTTAAGTTTAGTTCCTAATTTAAAAACTCAATGTATACTCATCATTGATGAAGCTATATCTTGGAATCGCGTAACAAGTTATGAATGGATAAACGACCATGAAGTTATACTACACTTGGATAATGCTTCAAAAACTACGTTATCTAGGTCTTATATTCGTGTCCAAGTTAATGAGGGAAATAGGGTGAAAGTAGATCGAATTTTGACTTCAAAAATTGACACAAATTATATGGTGTCAGAGGAAAAAAGTGATGGGAATGAATCGGAGGAAGAAACAAGGTGAATATATTTTTCATCTTCGAAGTGTAGTTGCTACCTTGAAGGGTAATTAATAATTAAAAAACTTACTATTTTGTCCACTATTAAGGAAGGCGATACCGTCTCAGTACATTACACAGGAACTCTAACTACCGGAGAAGTTTTTGACAGCTCTAAGAACCGTGAACCACTCACGTTTACATTAGGTCAGGGCCAATTAATTGCCGGCTTTGAGAAAGCGGTTATAGGTCTATCTGAAGGCGACTCAACTACAGCTAATATACCCGCTAAGGAGGCTTATGGAGAGGTAAATCCTGAAATGATTGTAGATGTTCCTAAAAATCAATTACCAACTGAAATTGAAGCCAAAGTGGGTTTGCAGTTACAACTAAATCAACCAAATGGTCAAGCCATACCTGTACAGATTACTGAAGTTAAGGAGGAGATCATCACCATTGATGCTAATCATCCCCTAGCAGGAAAAGATCTAAATTTTGATATAGAAGTAATTGAGATAAACCCATAAATTACTACTCCTTTTAAAATTCACCTAAGTAGGCTATTCTAGATCAGGAATTAGGGTTAACTATTTACATGGAGACTTTATTCTCTTGTTTAGGATCCAAGTCATATAAAGAAGAAACCGTTGCTTGTACGGTTTTATACCATTCATTTCCAAATTTATCATTGATGGTATAAAAATCAGAGAAATCTGGTTTTCTTAGATTCATCTTCCACTCTTGGGTTTTGGATTTAAAGCTTGGATCTATATGAAGTAATTCATGATAGAGTAGCATTTCTTTGGTTTGATTATCTAACATATCCCACAACTCACCTGAAATTTCTATTAAATAATCATTCCCAGAATAGTATTTCACCTCCCTTGAGGCCTTAATGCATTTAGCAGCTCTTTGTTTAGAAATATTTGGGTACACTAAAAAGTACCCAATTTCAGCCGGACCAAATTCAAGCTTATGAGTATCAATTACTTTTTTTGCAATAGCTTCAACCTCTGGGGATTCCATGAGTTGTTTATCGCTGTTAATGGTCTCTTCAGGGGCTAAAAAATCGTTGGTTGGCATATGATATTAAACTCTAATCGTTCTATATTTTAAAATTGTATTTTCTCAATGTATAAAGCGACCAATAATACCCTAAAACTTGACCAAGTTCCAACTCAATTACACTATTCGATTCTTATTACTTTACCCTGCATTAGCATGGTTATTTGTGAACTCTTTTCAGGGATTTACCCGTTTAATCCTACACATCTATGCCAATGAAGAAATCATATGGAACGGATACAGTGAACTAGAGAGGATGGACTGGGTAGCTATATTGTACTTAGTACATTTTAGCACAACACTTCTTTGCTCTTTGGTTATCAAGACAGTAGAACAATCTACTAATACATCACTTTTCGGTTTTGCTATCCTTTCAACCTTATCTGCCGTCTATAGTGTTATTACTAATATTCCTAGTGATTATAGTGCTCAGTTGTTATTTAGCAGTTGGTCCATAGCTTGGCAAAATGAACTCATTCCATACGGTATTGAAATAATCATAACTTGGATGGCCGTTTATTCTAGCTTCAAAATTCTTAAGCACATGAAAAAAACGTCTGCATAATATATGATTGACCCTAAAGATTAACTTCTTTAGTGCCTGCTTACTCTTTGATAGATGGGAAATCTTCAAAGCCTAATAATTCAGCAACTTTTTGTCCGATTTCGGTATTATCCCACCAACCTGAGAATTCAACTGCATGCGGACCATAAGCCATTAAAGGTATAGGGGTTCCCGTATGCCCGCTAGTAGTCCATGCAATATCCATAATGGAACCTTCTGAATTTGCTCCATTAAACGTCATACCACCCGTCTCGTGATCTGCTGTAACAATAACTAATGTACCAGGGTTATTTTCCGCATAAGAAATAGCGGCCCCTATGGCATCATCAAAATCTTTAACCTCTCGTAACACATAAGGTGTATCATTTCCGTGACCACCCCAATCAATTTGTGAACCTTCTACCATTAGAAAGAAACCATTCTCTCTCTTATCAAGCATTTGTAATGCTTTTGAAGTCATTTCAGATAGTGTAGGGGTTCTATTTTCACTAGGCATCCCTCCATCCGAGAAAAGACCAACCATTTTATCAGATTCAGTAGCCAACATTTCATCACGTGTAAACACTACAGAATATCCTTGTTCATCAAATACAGGAAGAAGATTTACATTGTCTTCTCGGCTACTACCTGTACTATCCATAGGTACGAAATATTCATATCCACCACCCAACATAACGTCTACATTTGCATATACCATTTGTTCTGCAATTTGGGAATACTTAGAACGGGAATCTATATGACTCACAAAACTCGCTGGAGTAGCGTGTGTTATACCCGAGGTAGAAATGATACCTGTACCCATACCCTTTTGTTGAGCAAATTCTAGAAGAGTAACACAGTCATTACCATTTTCATCTTGAGCAATAACCCCGTTATTAGTTTTAATCCCGCAGGAGTAGGCCGTAGCACCAGCTGCAGAATCTGTAATTAAATTGTTAGCAGCATAGGTTTTTATAATACCCGTAACTGGGAACCTCTGAACGTGGAGTTTACCACCTGGTCCCACTTCATTTAATTGGCCACTATATAATTGTGCTACGCCTGTACCATCACCAATCATGAAGATGACTTTATTTATGGCTCTATCCGCCACAAGATTAAGTCTTTCCCCTTTTATTTCATTTGCACTAGATACGTCTAATGTTTCAGTTTTAAGACCCGTATCGTAACCAGAGTCACCTTGATCGCCGCAGCTAATACTTATAGAAGTAACAAACAACAATAGGATTGTGAATTTTTTCATAGTCGTGTATGTATGATGAATTAGGATGATTATAAATTCGTAGTTACTATTAACAATCGCTAACTATTCTTTGTTAAATCTTGGTAACATACTCTTTATAATACCCCAAACTCCCTTTGCTGGTTTAGGTGCATTTTTTGCCCGTTCTGATGCTTGATTAAGTGTTTTTATTTCAACTTTTGGAGAAAACTTCTTAGAATTTTTCGGGCTTTGCTTTGATTTAGAAGGCTTTTTATGCTGCGATTTTGATTTATTCTTAGATTTTTTTTGGTCTTTTTTTAATGTGACCGTGACCGATGGTTTAGAGCCCTTAGTTGTTTTCGAAGCCTGCTTAGACCCATTGTACTCCTTAGACTCCATTGTCTGCTCAATCTTCTCATCCTCATCTTTTGGAACTTCAGGCACTTTGACTTCACCATCAATCTTCAAAAATATTTCTAAAACTCCACCCTCTCTTCTATTAAACTGTACATGTTCAGCTTTTGTAAAATCAGGAGTAAGAGTGGATTGAGTTTTCTGAACTTCAGCACCATCTTGCTCATGGCTTCCACCTTCTTGATTAGCCGATTGTTTCTTACTTTTTGTTATTACAACCAATTTAGAATCTTCAGAAGGTGTTTTGCCTTTTTTTGTTTTCTTGGCTGCCTGTTGGTCATTTTCAAAAAGAGTCTCAATGCTGCCTTTTTTTACGGTAATAACGTTTAAACTATTACCCACTTTCTTTTCAATAGCTTCAAAGTATTTTTGATCTTGCCTATTTACCAGAGTGACGGCCGTACCACTTTTGTCGTATCTCCCCGTTCTACCAATTCGATGGATGTAATCCTCCACAGCTCTCGGTACATCATAGTTGATGATCATTGAAACATCCTGAATGTCAATACCTCTCGCCAATACGTCTGTTGCTACAATTACAGAAATCTGTCCATTCTTAAAGGACTGAAGGGCTTTATTTCTCTCACTTTGATCTCGGTCTCCATGGATGGCAACCGATTCAACATCAATTTTTTTAAGTGCATTTACAAGTTGGTCTGCACCTTTTTTGGTGGCTGTAAAAATGATGCAAGATTTCCATGCATGCTGACTAAAATAACGTTGAATGAATCGAATCTTTTCCCTTCCATCAAGAATAAATGCTTTCTGATCAACTGAATTAGAAGTCATTGAAACAGCGATTTCAACCTTTTTAGGGTTGTTCATAATTTTATTTGCCAAACTGTGAATGTCTTTTGGCATAGTGGCGGAGAATAGTAGATTCTGTCGGTTCTTAGGTAATTTATCTATGATATGCTGAACATCGGGAAGAAATCCCATATCTAACATACGATCAGCTTCATCCAGAATTAGAAATTCAATACCTGAAAAATCTATATCAGAAACCTTCATCTGATCGATTAATCGCCCAGGTGTTGCTACTAAAATATCAACACCTGCTTTAATAGCCGATGCTTGTTTACCGAAATCTTCTCCTCCGATAATAGTCGCAGAACTAGTACCCGTATGATATCCTAATGCAAATATTTGTTCGTCTATTTGTTGAGCAAGTTCTCGAGTTGGGGATAGTATTAACGTCCGGATATGGTCTTTCTTTTCTCTGAGCATTAATTCCAAAACGGGAATTACAAATGCCCCTGTCTTACCTGTTCCTGTCTGAGCAGCTCCTAAAACATCATGTCCCTCTAATAAAAGCGGGATACATTGTTCCTGTATAGGCGTAGGCTCTTGAAATCCTACATCGTTTAAACCTGCTTGTAATAGTTCGTGTAGATTAAAATCTTTAAATAACAATGGTAGTATAAATAGTCTTTTGGTTTCTCGTAATATACATACAATATGTGAAAAGTGTTTTAGTGTATGATTTATTCTATCTTACTATGATAATTGAATCTTTTTTTAAATCATCTTAATCAAATATTTATATATGTTACCTGAAAAGACATCTAAAATAGGCGTTATTGGACTATTAACCATCGCCTCAATATCTCTTGCTTGTACATCAGAGAGTTCTACTTATCCTGAAAAAGCATCCCTCAACTCACTAGTAGATAGTGTGAGTTACGCCATTGGTTATCAAAATGGAAATCAACTATCTGCCCAAGGATTTGGAAATGTTGACTTAGATAATTTTATCGCGGGTTTTCAATCTGGTCAAAACAGTACTGAGAATGAAATGGCAGATGTTAATATTCAGGAACTTTTTGGCCGATTCGGTCAGTATCTCATGGATCAAATGAAGGTCGAAAATCTAGAAGAGCAAAAAGCATTTTTAGCCGAAAATAGATCCAAAGAAGGAGTTATGGAAACAGCTTCAGGCTTACAATATAAAGTTCTAGAAGAAGGTACTGGGGATTCTCCTACTCCTGAAAATACGGTGGTGGTTCAGTACGAAGGTACTCTCATTGATGGTACCCGCTTCGATGGTACATATGATGAATTAGGAAACCCAGGCGAACCCGCTGAATTTGTGTTGGGAGGAGTAATACCAGGCTGGACAGAGGGTTTACAATTAATGAAAGAAGGTGCTGTTTACATGTTTTACATACCATCAGAATTAGCGTATGGTGAAAATCCAAGACCTGGTGGCGCGATTCAGCCAAATGACATGCTTATCTTCAAAATTGAATTAACTGAAGTTAAATAAGCTAGCTAGAAATTTTTTTCATTAGGCCGGTTCTACGACTAGTATTTGTAGAAACGGCCTTTTTTATTTGCTCTAGTGTTGCTAGTAGAGTAACTGATTTCTTTGCTCTCGTAATGGCTGTATAGAGCAACTCACGCGTGTGCAATGGAGAATCCTCAGGATTTAAAACCACCAGCACGTGATCAAACTCAGATCCTTGAGATTTATGAATTGTGAGCGCAAATGCAAGATCATAACGTGGTAATCTACTGACCAATATCTCCTCTTTTTCTCCATCTAGTTTTGCAATCATATCTGGAGTAATAGAACTGCATACTCCCATATCGCCATTAAAAAGATTGGTATTGGGATCATTGACTTGAACAATCACAGGACGCCCCAGATACCAAGCAGATGTTCTACTCGGAGCTTTTTGTTTACTCGCACTTTGATCCATTATACGATTAATAGTATGACATCCGAATGGACCCACTTTATAAGGGCTAAGGACCTTATAACTATCCTTCAAATCACTATCCTCAAGTAAAGCTAGCGAATACTCTAGGTCATTTTTAGCCCATGAACTCAGTAAAGGCAAATGCATGTCTAAGTCTGATTTAGAATCAATCCACTCCAGGTCAGCTTTTGAAGAGTCCAAGAGTAATTGCTCCACTAAGTCGGTCTCCCCTTTTTTTATGGCATCAGCTAATTCAGGGATGTGACTTGCTTCATTCTGCCTGTACACTCTATTTAACTCAAAAACTTGATACGGTGAAGAATCCTTCTCTACCTCAGATGAAATCGCACATAAATCTCCAAGCAAATTACCCGCTTCAACAGACTCTAATTGGTGATGATCGCCTAACAGCACCAACTGTGTACGATGATCTAATGCTGTTAATACATGATAAAACAAATCAATGTCAATCATAGAAGCTTCATCAATGATAATGAGATCGGCCGAAAGTTTATTTTTTTTCGTACGTCGGAATGTGCCATCCCATTGAGCATGAAGCATTCGATGAATGGTCATAGGACTACCATACACTTCAATCAAATCGCTCGCTATAGATTGTTGCATTCGTTTTGCAGCCTTACCTGTAGGAGCTGCCAAAACAATACTTTTATTCGGAAACCAATGTTGGTAAACCCTTAAAATTTTTTCCAGAGTAAATGTTTTACCCGTACCTGGTCCACCTGTTACTATACTAAAGCGTGAATTAAGAATCTGAAACAACACTTTTAACTTAGCGTCGTCTAATTCGGCAAAATTATTGATTACCCAATCATTATACTCTGAAAATGAAATGGGTAATTCGTTTTCTGAAAGGAAGCTTGAATTGGTATGACGATTTTGATTCAGCCAATCGGCTATATACTGCTCATAAACCCAATATCGATGCATATAGAGGCGATCTTCCTCTAAAATAAATGGCCTAAAGTCTCCCTTTATGGGAAGTGCCTCCAATGTTTGACGTATGAAATCATGGGTCCATTCTTCTCCCTTTAATCGCATATATAACGCATGAAGTATTGAACTGGGCTCAATTAAATCATTCACGGTAGTACAAACATAACCCATTCGATGAAACTGATACCATTGCAAAAGTAAAAAGCGCTGCACATAACCCTGTTCAGATACCGCATGATTTGCACCAAATTCATCATATAAGTACGAATTAAACGCCTTATAAGACTGATATTCAGCGTTCGATACAGATTGCTTAGTTAACCAATCACCAATGATATCTGAAGCACTCATTATACCCCCTCCTTTGGAAGTAATTCGGCCATTAGGTCGGATATTGTTTGGATATTTGGGCGATGATGATATTTGCCATTCATAGGATTTTCATTGTGTAATCCACGTACAAATACATAGATATATCCACCGAAATGTCGATCGTAATCATATCCACTCATGTAAGTGCTAAGGTACTTGTGCAAGGCTAGGCTATAAAGATGCCCTTGGATATCAAAACTCAAATCTAACATTGCCTTATTCAATTGTTCTGGCGCATAGGCATTCTCACCCTTAAGAGTGTTGGTCTTATAATCTAGCACAAAAAATTTCCCATCATGTTCGAACACTAAATCAATAAAACCCTTAAGAAATCCCTTGGGAAGTGATTGATTATTGGAGCTTTTGCCATCTATTTCATTACCCCCTCCCCTAATTAAGGAATATAGGGTCTCGGGTTGAAGGGAATCTGATGGAATGAGAAACGGTTTCTCCACAATTATTTGCCTTTTAGCTAGTTCTTTTAAGCAACAAGATTGAATTAATTCGGTATTCATCGTTGCATGTACCCATGAGTAGATATGCTCTGAATGAGCTTCATTCAACCCGAAATTGCTAGACTCTTGAAGTACCCATTCTCTATAATTGAACGGTCCAAGAACCCATTGCTCCAACAACTGCTCCATCAATCTATGGAAAAAACTTCCAATTTCTGCCCCCTTGGGCATAGTTGCAATACTTGTTCTATCCTTATAATCATCTGATTGTTGATCTTCTCGATCATCATCCTTTACATGTATGGATTTTGAAAATATTGAAGAATCGATTGCCGTAGACTGGTGATTTTTTAAACTCGAATAGGAATGGATTCGGCGATAATTTTGAAGTGATTCGGGGGTTTGCAGCTCATTCAATTTCAAGTCAACGGATGCTGCTACATGATTTGGCGAATGTAGTTCGGTCTTAATAGCCGGCAGCTCAGAACTTGACCATGCTTTAAAAGGGGCATTTAATTCGTCTAATGTACCCGATATGTGTGATGCCAATGTGTCGGCATGCTTATCAGAACTGGATTTAGGAGCTGTTCTTGGGGATCTCATTTTTGATTCAATTAAAGACCCTAAGAGCTCTTTATCCATGCATGTTGCGAGGAGCCCCGAACTCCACCCACTCATTCCCGTATGATTGTAGAGGAAACAGAGTGATTCGGCTCTGGTAATGGACACGTAAGCTAGACGAATCCTGTTGGCTATCTCTTCGCGCATCATCGGGACAATGGTGGTTGCATGCAATTTTTTAGAGCTAGCCACCAGACGTATATCATAGTATTGATTGCCATCCATCCGATATTTAATAATTTTGTTGGTGATGGTTGGGGTTTTACCAGCCGCCTCGAATGGGCAAAATACGATAGGAAATTGTAAGCCCTTACTACGATGAGTGGTGATGATGTTTACCATCTGCTCATCGGTGTTGAGTCGAATGATTTCTTCATCTTCTTCTATGCGATGCTCAGAATTTTGAGATTCAAAAAAGTGGATCAGTCCATTCAATCCTAAGCCTTTAGACTTTTGTTGGCGTTGTATAATCTCTAAAAGATGATCAATATTGGTTACAATTCGCTCAAAGTCAGTATTTAGTGGCCATTGGTCATAAAGCTTCAAGTGCTCAAATAAATCTCTAAGGACCCATGCTACATCTTTTTTCTGAATATCTTCCGATGCCTTGTAGATAGCATCCAATAGGTTTGTCCAAAATACACCGTCGGTTTGTTTTGTCCTCAATTGTTCGGCTGTAAAACCACCCAACGGATGAGCTAATACATAATTGATAACTTTTTCCTGATTTGGGTTCTGTAAGACACCTAGCCAAGTACGTATATACTCTGATTCTTTAGTTTGATATATCGATTCTTGAGAATTGATGATAGCCGGTATGCCGTTTCTCGACAGCAATTTATGTATATCAAATGCTTGAAAATTGGTATGAACAAGTATCGCAATGTCCGAGGGTTGTATCTTTTTCATAGCGATACCCTGTGGCCCCTTAGTGGAGAGATACAAAGAATTATTTAGTAAATAGTTAACCCTTTTCCCTAAATCATCCATTATGGAGGCACTTGTCTGTTCGGATGTTTGGGATGGAATAGGTATCCATTGAATGGGATTTAAGCGCTTAGTTCCCTCTTCGTTTAGCCATATATGATTATTGTACTTAGCATATTCCTGAGATTCTTTGTCCGATTTTTCAGAGGGATGATGACTATTTTGATAATCAATGGGCAACCAAAAGGGTAGCTTGGAAGATTCAGATGAGAAAAATTGGTTGGTGAAGGCTAATAATTCAGGGTTAGAACGATAATTATAGGAAAGCTTATAATGATGATCTTTGTTCACCCATTCTTTCGCCTCTAAATAGGTATGAATATCGGCTCCACGAAAACCATAAATTGCTTGCTTGGGATCACCAATCAAATACAAGGTGCCCTCAGAAAAACCTTCAAATAATTTCTTAAATATGGCAAATTGATAGGTATCCGTGTCTTGAAATTCATCAATTAGAGCCACTGGAAATGCATTTCGAAGGATTGATAAAAACTCTACATCTGCCTGATTAATCACCTTAGATACAATCCGAATCAAATCGTTATAATCAAGCGTAGCTCTCTTCTTCTTCTCTTGACTGAAACGCTCTCTAAGTTCTTGAATCCAAAGTTCGGTAAGTGAGTGAAAGAGTTCCTCTTGCACTTCATCCTCTTCCCAATAGCTCGCGGGAAATTCAGTTTCAACATAAGGGGCAAAGGATTCTAAGGAAGTTGGAATATTGCGTGCGTTTGAATAATCCTCAAATGCATGAATTAAAGCACTTCTAGGATGAATTGGAAGCTCATCATAGAGGATCTTTCCATATTTAGTATAAAAGTCTTCTGGACTCTTAATGCCCTTACCCGTTTGTAGTATGGTATTCTGAAATAATCGTTGTACCTGTGAATCGGATGGTGCAAAAAAATCACGCCACGACGATCGAAGCAAATCCATAATCAATGATTCTGGATTGGTTAGGAGCTCAAAATCCGGACTTACACCAAACTGAAAAGGATAATCTCGAAGTAATTTTTGGCAAAATCCGTGTATAGTGGATATATGAGATTCATCAAACTCTAAAACCGCATGTTGCAAACGAGTAATCACCTTCTCATTTGACGCATACTTCTGAGTAACATATTCTAAAAATTCATCATTTGAAGGTTCTATATCGGGGGAATCTTGAAGCCTTTCCAAAACTTCGCGGCAACGTGACTGTATTCTCTCTCGTAATTCAACCGTAGCAGCATCTGTGAAGGTTAACACCAATAGTTCACGAATATCATGATTGGTTTCTGCAATTAAGCGTACAAATAACGAACTGATATTATAGGTCTTACCCGTCCCAGCATTGGCCTCAACCAAGTGGATTCCCTTAAGACTCGCATGCTTTACATCAAAGTCCTGCATTAGCTAAGGCCTTTAAAGGGTTTATCATTGCTAATTTCATTCCATTCATCCCAAAACTCATAGCTTTTTGTAACAAATAAGTCATCTTCAACAGGAGCATGTTCCCCCCAAATCATACTGTTCCAAATATCTTCTGATTCACTGGGTAAAGGCGACTCATAGGTCTTAGGAAACCATTCCGCTTTGGCCTTAGCCCATGCTTTACTTTCATCAAAAACTTTTTTTCTCTTGTCGTATCCACCGGTGATAAAAGCAAAGGAACTGTTGGGTAAAAAATGAAGCGATTCTACAGATTCAACGCCCTGTTTATAACCTTTAACGATCCTTTTCAAAATCTCAACCGCTTGATCACTCTGTTCTATGGAAAGCGTACAAACTCGAGGCGAATTAGATGTTAAATAATAGTAATTCGCTTTATTTGCTTTATTAGATACGGCATTGAAAAGGAATTTTATCCAATATTCAATGGCATATTTAGTACTCATTGAGCCCAATCGGAAATCTTGAATCGATTGATCTTGGCCAAGTTGTAAATTTCCAAAAAGTTTAGAATCATCGAGTGTTATTTCGGTTTGAACCATACCAACCTGTCGCTGTGAAGGAATCACTAAGTCATAAAAAGAGTGTATTTCGGCATATAATTCATCAAACTTTGACTGATATACCCCCAAAGGTGGGATAATTTTTTTAGACTCTAGATACATTTGGCATTCACTTTTGGAATAATCTTGCTCTATAGAATCCCATATAGAGTTTTTCACCAAATACCTATCCAAATGGTTTAGCTCATACTGCTCAAAATCCATTAATTCACGTGATTCATAGGCTGGCTTAATACTGAGCTGTCTTTCCAAAAGAAATTTTGCTGGATGCTGATAAAAGCGAATCAAATCAACTAGGTCTATTGAATCAAACCTCTTGCTCTCATTGCTTATGCCTTCATAAAATTGATCCGTTACAAAACTCTGGTTCCTATTTTGATCCAATAATTTAGTGGTAAGCTGTTGGTAATAATGCTTGTGAAATGAAATCTTATCCGTATCGGAATGGAAATAATCTTGTGAAAATCCATGCAATCGATGATCGAATACCATGAGTTTTGGCGATATGGCTGCAGAAGGTGAATCGCTGCTTACGGTGTGATTCCGATAAAATTCCTGATGTAAATAACGCAGTTGAGTGATTAAGGGTGAAGGGTTCTTAACCTTATTAGTATGCACATCTGATCCCTCGTAGCTGAGAAAGTAACGTTGATTGGTAAGTGCTAGACGTTCAATAAACAAGCGATGTAAATCCTTTTTTCTCTCACGTTCGCCTGAAATAGGATGTCGATGAATAAGATCAAAAATAGGCCTTGTTTGATTTCCTGGAAACACTTGTTCATTAAGACCCAACATAGCCACGTAATTGAAAGGAATAAGACGATTTGGAATATGTTCACTAACTAAAATACCAAAGCCATAAGTAGAGGCATGATTATCCTTTTCTACGGCTACTTGACGAAACCATTTCAAAAATAGATCTTGGCTTATCGACACATCCGTATATGAGAGTTCTAGTTTTAAATGATCTAACCATTGTATTTCTCTATCAAATACCCATCCCTCCTCGTTGCGAATAGTTTCAAAGTTTTCAATAAAAATCTTTTGAATCCAGTCAATCCATTCAATGGTTGACCTATTTGTGTGTAAACCTATAGAAAGTAATCTTAATCGGTCAAAGAGAAGTTGAAGCTTTGATAGTACCTCAAGGTGGTCATTCTTACGAATCAAATGAGAAGGACTGGGTGAAATAATGTCTTGGAACTCTTTTTCATTAAATAAGAAGCCTCTCCACCATGACAATAATCCTTCTTTAAAACTAAAAGGATGATTTTCTTCAAGACCAAAGTGAATGTTTGTCTCGGTAATCCAATGTTTAATCTGTTTTAGGTCTTCGTCTGATATATCATTTACCCTAGCAATATTTGGATCATTTAACACATCAACCAACTGATTCATTTTAAAATCACCACTCACCAACTCCAGAATCATAATCAGGCTACTTCTAAGCGATTGAGCCTGATTTAATGGTAAATAAACAGGTAGTCGTGGTTCTTGTCCAAATACGTGAGTTATGATAGGTGCGTAGGTTAATAAGTCAGGAACCGATATTCCAATAGTGTCTAATGCTATATCGGGATTTTGCTTTATGAATGACAGTATATCATCTTTTAGCACCTCTACCTCTCTTTTCGGTGAGTGACAACTATGTATAGTGCCCTCTAAGTCTAATATTCTTTCAAGTGTGAATACAGGATCTTCGGATACTTGAGGTGTTTGGGAACTTTGGAGATTTTCACTCAGTCTCAAAAGTCCTTCGGAACTCCGACAACTCTGCTGCCATTTTAGACTCAGATTTTTTAAAAATGGACTATAGGTATTTCCCCTACTCAGGCTGAACGAAGTAAAACTACTATAGTTAACTAAATGCACATCACAAACGGCCGACAAACCCTCCAAGCTCTTTAACAGTACCTCTCCCCAATCTCGTTCTCCTAACACAAATAATTGATTAGGTAATTGATTCTTCAAGCTTTCTATTTCAGCACTTTGAAGTAGTTCAAACCATCTAATGTAGATACTACTTCTTGAAATATGATTTCTCGATTCAGCTATTAGACTATCGGTAATAGATTTCCATAGTCGCATCTGGAGTTCAAGGTGACTGTCGGTAATACCGTCGTGAGGATATTTGGAATCATGAATTCCCTTCTCCCAACCCAAAATCATTTGAGGTCGAACATTCAAATACTGATCATAAACATCGGCATATTGCTGAGCCAAGGCAAAGCGCTGCATTTCATCCTCAAGTCCCTCATATACTTCCATAAAAAGGGGATCCTTCTCCAGAAGTTCAAAAATCCTAAAACTTAATGCATTCAGATCAGTAGGTAATTTTTTAGGTACTTCCGGGTCTGTAGAGCGATAAAGCTTCCATATCAATTCAACAGGAAACACATAATTCAGATGTGCCGAGCTACCCTTTTGTAATGCAACTTCACGCTCGACCCATTCTTGGAATTCACGGTTGGGAACCACTACCCATGGGGCCTCTAAAGGAGATGTATTTTTTTGAAGCTGTTGGCTCAAATACCCAATCAGTTCTGTAGGATTTTGAGCTTCAAAGTAATGGATCATAGACAAAGAAAAACAAAAGGTGTTTTAAATAGTGAATTACCGTAATTTGATTAAGAAATATTTTATACTTCATTATATAATAAAATATACTTTTGTATGCAATTTTATAGTAGAAAAATTATTAAACCTCAAGATCTCAATAATTATGGCACCTTATTTGGTGGAGCCGTATTAAGTTGGATTGACGAGGAGGCCGCTGTATTTGTTGCCTGCCAGTTAGGTAAAAAAAATATCGTTACAAAATACATGTCCGAAATCAATTTTGTTCATTCAGGTGAATTAGGTGATGTGATCGAGATTGGTATGGAAACTGTTAAATTTGGCACTAGTTCCATTACAGTTCGCTGCGAAGTTCGTACAAAATTCAGCAAAAAAACCATTGTGACCATCGAAAAAATAGTATTTGTTCATGTAGATGAGAATGGACGTCCAAAAGCCCATGGGGTTACCGAAGCCGTTGAATAATGAGGTACTGTAAAGAAAGTGAAATTCTGGATACCGATTTTATTTACTCACTTTTAGGACGCCCTTACAAAGACCCCAATCGTCTGCTGAGTGTTTCTGGTTCGGGCGGATATTTTATAGAAGATATTCAACTCGAAGATTCGACTTTGGCACCCATACCTGATGATGCCAAAGCCAACATTCAACGTTACGATAAAGGACTTTTAATTGCCTTTAATAAGAGTAACAGACTTTATGGTCTCGCGGTGTTTTGGGAAGAAATTAATAAAATACAATTAAGCCAAGGTCCCGTTCATCTTCAACCCAAGTTCCCACTACCTCTGTGGTGGTTATTACGATTTGGTGTAGCTCCAGAAAAAGCAAAACATTTTGGTTTATTTGGGGAGTATAAACAAGAGCCTTTGACATTGCGGATTACCTTTGGAGGACATCAGATATCTCTATTTGCCAATGGTTTTTCCTTTGATGAAAAAGCATCTTATTTTAGAGCTCTATCAGATAAAACTGTGGTCATAATTCAATAGGTATCCAATAGATTACTAATGCAATCAGAATAAATAAAGGTGAAAATGAAGGTTCTTGTTACAGGTGGTGCGGGCTACATTGGTAGTCATACATGTATAGAGTTGTTAGACCACGGTCATGAGGTAATAGTGATCGATAATTTGTCGAACTCCCATCCACGTTCATTAGAGCGAGTTCAAAGCATCACACAAAAAGAGCTCGTTTTTTACGAGAAGGATTTACTGGATCAAGAAGCACTTAACCAAATCTTTCAAACTCATGCTATTGATGCCGTCATTCATTTCGCTGGATATAAGGCTGTTGGTGAGTCCGTTGAACAACCTCTAATGTATTATCAGAATAACATTCAATCGACGCTTATACTCTGCGAGACCATGCAGAGGTATGGAGTAGATCACTTGGTTTTTAGTTCATCAGCTACCGTATACGGGATGGATACAAAAAGCCCTATACCAGAAAATGCTCCACTTTCGGCTACCAATCCCTATGGAAGAACCAAATTATTTATTGAAGAAATACTTCGAGATTGGGCACTAACCATACCTGAAAGCTCGATCACACTCCTCCGTTATTTCAACCCCGTAGGTGCCCATTCATCGGGTTTGATAGGTGAAGACCCTCAAGGTATACCAAACAATTTAATGCCCTATGTCACCCAAGTAGCCTCGGGTAGAAGAGCGATTCTATCTGTGTTCGGCAATGACTATGATACCCTCGATGGAACGGGCGTGCGAGATTACATCCATGTGGTAGATTTGGCTTTAGGTCATGTAAAAGCCCTTGAACATTCCTTTAAAAGTACAGGCTGTAACGCCTATAATTTAGGTACAGGGAATGGAACCAGTGTCTTGGAGTTAGTCAAAGCTTTTGAACAAGCCACAGGACAGAACGTTCCCTATCAAATAACGGACCGAAGGCCGGGTGATGTAGCCACCTGCTTTGCCAATCCAGAAAAGGCCAAATTAGAGTTATCATGGGAAGCTACTAGGGATATTGTCCAAATGTGTAAAGACAGTTGGAACTGGCAAGCTAAGCACCCAATGGGTTATCAAACTTCCTAGATTTAGTCTTGTGATTTATACAAAAATGCTCTTACTTTTAAGTCCATTGCCAAAGTGGCGGAATTGGTAGACGCGCACGACTCAAAATCGTGTTCCTTCGGGAGTGTGGGTTCGATTCCCACCTTTGGTACACAACCATATAATGGAGTTCAGCATGAAAAAAAACATGGGAAATATAGACAGAATTATTCGCTCAGCACTTGCAGTGGTTGTAGGTGTCTTGTATTTCAATGGAACTTTAGGTGGTACACTGGGTATAGTCTTATTGGTTTTTGCAACCATATTTCTACTCACCAGTTTTATTAGCTTCTGCCCTCTTTACACAGTGTTTGGGATAAAAACCTGCGCAACTGAAAAATAGTTTTAGCGTTTCCTTAGAACGGTGCATCCATCTCTGACCGGTAGGAGTAGCTGATCTACACGTTCATCTTCTGCTAGTATTTTATTAAACCGATCCAAAGACATAGACTTTGAATCACTTGGATTCAATACATTAGCATTCCAGAGAACATTATCGACGACCATAATCCCACCTTTTTTCAAATGTGTAAGAGTATGTTGATAGTAATGCTCATAGTACAATTTATCGGCATCTAAATAGATAAAATCATACACCTTGTGGAGCTTGGTTACATATTCTCGAGCATTGGCTTTGATTAACATTATCTTGTCGTCAAAACCAAATTGACTGAAATGAGACTCAGCAATTTTTTGATATCGTAAATTCATTTCTACAGTCTCAATACATCCTCCTTCTGGTAGTACTTCAGCCATTTTTATGGCCGTGTAACCCGTGAAGGTTCCAATCTCTAAAATCTCTCTCGATCCCGATATTTGAATAAGTAATTGCAATAGATTCCCAACCAAAGGTCCACTAAGCATGTCTATATAATCTAATTCATTATCAGATTGCCGAATAAGCTCTTGTATGGTTTCACTTTCAGGATAAGAATGTTCTTCGGCGTACCGCTCAACTTCGACGTCTGAAATACTGCGGTATGGGATTGGTCTATTTTTCACTAATTTGTGCTAGGTTTTTTTCAAATATACGTTAATAAAGCTTTTTTTGTGCATTTTATACCTGCAAGAGAACATCCCCTTTATCTGTGGTTTTTTTACCAAGTCACTCGGTTTTTGTTTGGATTACGATTTAAACAGGTTGTTATACATGGTGATTATCTTCCCAATCGCAGGAGTAGTACTATATTTTACTGCAATCACAATTATTGGTGGGACCCACTCATTCCCCATTATCTAAATACCCGTTTGTTTAAGCAGAAAGCAAGAGGAATGATGGATTTAAGGCAGGTTCAAAAATATTCCTTCTTCCCAAAAATAGGTGTGTTTTCAGTGGACTTAGAACATCATAGAAATACCATTACCAGTTTGAGATACGCCGTTGAACATTTAAAAACACCTAATGCCGCTCTTTATTTATTTCCAGAGGGAACCATTGTTCCCGTAGACTCAAAACCTCTGAACTTCAAACCAGGCCTAGCGTGGATTCAAAAACAGTCCCTTCATTCCGAAACAATCCCGATAGCTATATACATTGATTACTCTAAGAGTTCTAAACCTGACCTTCACATTCAGATTGGAAAGAGATTAACCGAGAAGCAGGACATGGAGCTGCAATTACGCGAGCTCTTGGAGCATCTTAAACATAAAGTGCATACATAATTGTAGGGACTACTATCCCTTACCATGTCTTGGGATACAGAAACCTAGATTTTTGAACCCAATGAGCTTTTTTACTCAAATAGCGTAATCTCATATGCACCATCCACCAGTATTTGGAATTTGCGATGCGATCAGGTTTAATATACTCTGAGATACCTCTTTGTATTCTTCGGGTTGAACCCGTCACGAACGAAGCCTCACTGTAGTATCTTTGATAAAAAGGACCATCATCAATGACCTTATCGGAACGTACAATCAGTTCTAATCCTTCACCGGTACACTTGAGTGTCTTGGCCGCATTCAAACCGAACCTATTCTCTGAATAATCTGATAATTCGATATGATCAATGGTAAAATCTTGCATACCCTTCTCTAAGGGTAGTAACCATGCATTTTTTTGCACTCCTTCATGAGTATTCATAAGGTAGTAAACCAAGGTATAATCGGTAAAATGAACTCTCCCCCAATACCAATCATCAAAACTTTCCTTGAGCGGTTCAGATCCAATATTGTGATCATGATAGCCTAGACCATTAAAGGCTAGGGTATACATATCGGATCGACCGTCAATATTTAGGTTACCCATAACACCTGCTCTAGGCAGTATTAAATTCCATGAATGTTTAAAGGACTCTGGAATCTCATGCGAGATTTTCGCTGCAAAGTTAGCAGCTGGAGAATGGTCTGTTGTATCCTGAACAAATTTCAAACGTCCACGGAGTTGAAATCCTGAATCGAGCATTTGATTCAGGATAATTTCGTATTCAACTTTATCATCCAAAATTCGTCGTTCAAAAATGTTGCTACCTAACGAAATGGAAAAATCTTCGGTTTGAACTGCTAAACGGTCTGCCGCGTATTCTAAGAAACTATAATACTCTGCCCTTTCATGATTGTAGATAGATACACTAATTGCAGGAAAATTATGAGCCGTGCCATGTCCTTCAAATGATGGGCTTTTCTGAGCTTGAATATAGGCCGGCGAGAAAGGATTCCCATCATAGAAGATTATGACGAACGACCATTTTTTGTCGGCACTTAGAGCATCAAAATACCACCATTCATAACTACCTATATCTGGTTTTTTGTGAGGAAGCTCGGCATTTAAATCAGAACGAATATACATCTAGGATATCTGGTGTATGAGGTTTATATAGAGTTCGTTACCTTCTAGTTATGATGACAATTATATCAGATTGGATCTTATTAGCAGCAGGTTTTGCATTTGCATTCCAAGTTTTTACGCTTTTCAATTACCTTAGAAACCGTTACTACATTACTGCCATTCCCAAGGAAAATCAAAAAAAAGATACACCAATTACTCAAGCTACCATTAGTGTATGCATCCCCGCCCGTAACGAGGCCAATAACATCGTTAAAACCATAGACTCTCTTCTGAAGCAAACCCACCCCCCATTTGAAATACTTGTCTTAGACGATCAATCCACGGATGAAACCTACCAACTGGTAGAAGCGATTGCTAAAGTAAATCCATCCGTCAAACTTTTTAAGGGTATGGAAAAACCCTCAGATTGGCTTGGAAAAAATTGGGCCTGCCACCAACTTTCCGAAAAAGCAAATGGCACTATTTTGATCTTTCAAGATGCCGATGTTTGGATGTCTGGTCAAGCCATAGAAAGGATAGCCACCCAATTTGATACCTATGACGCTGTAACCGTTTGGCCTCACCAAATTTTAGGTAGTTTTTTTGAACGATTGGTCTTACCAGGAGTCTATTATGCTTTGCTCACCTTATTTCCAGCAGCCTATTTAAATCAAAAACCCAAATGGCTGCCAGCAAGTATCTATCCCAGATTTAAACATTTATTTGCCGCAGCGAATGGTCAACTTATTGGCATAAAAAAAGCAGTATACCAGAAACTTGGAGGACATAAGTCTGTAAAAATGGAAGTAGTCGAAGACATGGCTTTGGCCAAACTAATTAAAACACATGACTACTTAGTTGGAATGTTTCATGGTGCAGATACCGTGTACTGCCGCATGTACCACAATGCTCGCGAGGTATGGGAAGGTTTTTCTAAGAATTTTATGGCCGGCTTTCCAAATACATTCAGTTTCGTAGCCATGGCATTCGTGCATGTACTAAGTTTCATATTTCCAGTAGTTCTCTTGTTTATCCCCTCATTTCGGCTTCAGTCGGATAATTCTGAACTAATTCTCTACTTCGCTTTAATTTCTGTAGCCATTTTCACCTTCATCCGAATCCATTTAGGCATAATTTTTAAATGGAAAATAGTCTATAGTTTTATACACTTTGGTACGGTTTTGTGGTTTCAAATTTTAGGAATTACGTTATTATGGAATAAAATAATTGGGAAAAAGAGTCATTGGAAAGGCAGAGAAATCTCATAAATACTACAAATGAACGTTGAAATTGAAGCATTTTTGAAATTTTTACGGGTTGAAAAAAATGCCTCTAACCATACCCTTCAATCCTATCAAACGGATTTATTACAGTTTAATGAATTCGTAAAAGAACACTTTGATACAGCTGAAGTACAGATACAGTACATCGACCGATTACTTATTCGTCTATGGTTAGGAGAGCTAAGTGAGCATCAAAGAGCACAAAGTACTGTAGCTAGAAAGGTAGCCTCTCTTCGATCTTTTTTTAAGTATGCGTATAAGAAAGATTGGATCGCAAAAAATCCTGCTCATCTACTTGTCATTCCCAGAAAAGAAAAGCATCTCCCAAAGACCGTTCCTCAACCCGATATAATGAGAATGTTAGATGACAACCTTTCAGAGGAAGATTCACAAATCTCATATCAAGACCGTGTTATTTTAGAACTTTTTTATAGTTCAGGATTACGTGTTAGTGAACTTTGTGCCTTAAATCCTGAACATCTCAATTTATCTCAATCATGGATTAGGGTGTTAGGTAAAGGCAATAAAGAACGGGTGGTTCCAATTGCAAGATCTGTTCGAGACCTTCTAGGAGAACATGTAAATGAGTCCAAATATAAACGTCAGTTATTGAAAACAAAGAGTGGCGATAATCCCCTATTTTTTGCACCTTCAGGTAAGAGAATTTATTCAAGACATGTGTATAGAATCGTAAATAAAGCTCTTATGAAGTATTCTGAAGTCACCCAAAAAAGTCCACACGTTCTTCGACACAGTTTTGCAACACACATGTTAGATAATGGCGCAGACATACGCATGATTAAAGAGTTTTTAGGACACTCCAGTCTAGCTTCCACCCAGGTTTATACACATACCAGTGTCGAACGCTTAAAGAATATTTATGAACAAGCACATCCTCGTGCGAAATCCTAACCAATAACGGAGAGTACTATGAAAAAGAACATCACATCCCGACATTTTGAAGCAAGTGATCAACTAAAGGATTTTGCTCATGAACAAATGGATAAATTAACCCACATTTTTGACCGTATTACTTCATGTTCTCTCATAATGGAAGAACATCCAGATCATGATAACTCTCAGGGTGCCGAATTAGTCGTTCAAATTCCACAAAAAATTCTAACGGCTACCAGCAATAAAGAGACCTATGAAAAGGCCATCCATGATGCTGTAGAAAATATGAAACGACAATTAAGGCGATATAAAGAAAAAAAATTAAGCCACTAAACTAACGCATAGCCCAATGCCCTTCTCTACACATTCACCCATACCGATAAATGATAAGTTGTCGGTTCAGGAATTGATTAATAAGCTCAGAAAACGAGTTAACATCAATCTAATTGCTTGTGCGGCCGAAGGGCAATGCTCAAATAAATATATCAGTGAAGCAGAGCTAAACCGACCCGGTTTGGCTCTCACTGGTTACCTAAAGGTATTTTCATCTCAAAGAGTCCAAATTATTGGCAATACAGAGACCGAGTTTTTACGCCAATTACCAGAAGATAAGCAACTAAAAGCCTTCAGCAACATCACCAAATTTGACATTCCGGTTATTTTCTTAACCAATGGTAACATGTTACCTGAACCCTTACTGAAACAAGCTCAAGAAGCAGGTATCCCCATTTTCTCCACCCCTTATGAGACCACCCGCTTCATGTTGTTGCTGAAGGATTTTTTAGATGACCAATTTGCGTTACAAACTATGGTGCATGGTGCCATGGTGGATGTATATGGGATTGGAATTTTAATTGTGGGGAAATCCGGTATTGGTAAAAGTGAAGTAGCATTGGACTTGGTAGAGAGAGGTCACCGATTGGTTGCAGACGATGTGGTTATGATTACTAAGAAAGGTAGTGTTCTGATGGCATCGGCAACTACCATGAGTAAGCACTTCATGGAAATTAGAGGGCTAGGTATTGTCGATGTAATGTCCATGTTCGGTATTCGATCCGTTAGATATCAAAAGAGATTAGAAATAGTCACAGAATTAACCCTGTGGGATGATGCAAAAGAAATTAATAGAACGGGCTTAGATCACGATCAAGTAAGCATTTTGGATAATGAAATTCCCTATATCCAACTACCCATAACTCCAGGAAAAAACATTACAGTGATTGCTGAAGTTATTGCCATGAATCACTTATTAAAGCACTATGGATATGATGCGGCAGAAGCTTTTCAAGAACGTATCAAATCCAGTATTGCTGAAAAAACAAAAGGTATGAATCCCAGTATGAAACGAGCCATCGAATACTTTGAGGGAGACGTTGAGTAAAAAGGAGTCACAGCCAATCTTAGATTTTTCATTTCTAATTGGAATAGCAACAGCGTCAAATAGCCTCACGACTCTGAGCACAAGATCCTAAATTGTAACTATATCATATATTGAGTAATTTGTTAAGATAATTAGGTCTATATGCAAATACATAATCATTACTTTTACGATAGCGAAAAGTGCGAATTTGTGCCCATTGAATACAATCTGTATCAACAAATTGCCTATAACCTTTCTATTTGGATTTTGACAGGTATTACCCTTGCGGGTATTGGGTTAATGGTTTTGAGTATCTACATTGGTACACCATCCGAATTGGCCCTCAAATCAGAGAATGAAGCACTCATTCAACAATTAGAAGTCACCCAAGAAAAGCTTCTAGATTTAGATCAAACTCTAGCGACTATTTCAGAAAGAGATAATGCCATTTATCGATCAATTATGGGCCTAGAGACACTTGATGAGGAAGAAAGTCTACTAGGTGTTGGTGGTTCAAACCAGTATCAAAATTTTGAAGTTTACAGCGAAAATGCCGCTAGTATACTCGAATGGACGAGTTCCAAATTAGATGAGATAGAGCGTAGAATCAATGTACAAGATGTTAGTCTTGAAGAAGTTAAAGAAAAGTATAATTCTCATAAAGAAGCTCTCTCACATATCCCCGCAATCAAACCTGGTAATGGTATTTTACTGAGTGGTTTTGGAATGCGTGAACATCCTATTTTAGGATATGTAAGGCCTCATGATGGACTTGATTTTAGAGCTGATATAGGTTCTCCAGTATATGCAACAGGTGATGGAACCATAAAACTAGCCAAGCGCTATGGGAATTTTGGGAAAACGGTCATCATTGATCATGGTTTTGGTTATGAAACTCTTTATGCCCATCTTAGTGATTATGAGGAAGGCATTAAGGTAGGTACTAAAGTAAAGCGAGGCCAAGTAATTGCCAAGTCTGGAAATTCGGGACTAACCGAGGGACCGCACATCCACTATGAAGTACATTTAAATGGTCAAGCAGTTGATCCTCTACTTTATCTCTTTGCGGATATTTCTCCCGAGGAATATATCATGTTCAAAGAAATTGCTGAAACCAGCCAAAAGTCATTCTAGTTAATCTACCTATTTAAATATGTCTAATTTATTCAAAGTCAAAGGTTTATACCTTTGTATTTACTTAGTACTCCTTGGTTCCGCCCCTATACTAAAAGCCCAAAATACCAACAGTGATACATTTCTTAGTAACCTAACCGAAACTAATATTTCAAATGTTATAAATCTTGCACTGGATTCTGATTTAGGCTTTAATCGCCTCACTCATCTTGGTGATTATTATGGTCCTCGCTTGAGTGGTAGCAAGCAACTAGAAGACGCCATTGATTGGGCAGTAACCGAAATGACTAACGATGGTTTTGACCGTGTCTGGAAACAAGATGTAATGGTTCCACATTGGGTCAGAGGTAATGAATTCGCCAGAATCTCTAGTCCAATATCTCGCAACCTACCTATGCTTGGTTTAGGTGGCAGTATAGGAACGAATGGAGAAGTTTTAGCGGGTGAAATCGTTGTGGTGCATTCGTTTGAAGAACTAGAAGCACGCAAAAACGAGGTTCAGGGCAACATAGTATTATTCAATGTCCCGTTTACCACTTACGGACAAACTGTGTCGTATCGAGTGAATGGAGCTATTGAAGCTGCAAAACAAGGTGCAATAGCTAGTATCATAGCTTCAGTGGCCTCTTATTCGATACAAACTCCACATACCGGAGTGATGTATTATGAGGAGGGCATTCCAAAAATTCCTCATGCTGCTATTACTGTTGAAGATGCCAATTTAATCGATCGTTTCATTCAACGCGGCGAAACTGTTCAGTTTGAATTATATATGGAAGCAGAAACCAAAGAAGATGCATTATCTCATAATGTAATAGCGGAATACCAAGGAACGGAACTACCCGATGAAATTATAGTTTTAGGTGGTCATATCGACTCTTGGGATGTGGGTCAAGGAGTTATGGATGATGGAGGTGGGTGTATAGCTGCTTGGGAAGCGGTTCGTCTACTCATTGAGAATGGAATAAGACCTAAAAGAACTATTAGAGTTGTATTGTGGACCAACGAAGAAAATGGACTTAGAGGTGCTAATGAATATGCACGATGGGTTCAGGAAGACGAAAAAAGCTTGGAAAAACACGTTATTGCAATGGAGTCGGATGCGGGAGTGTTTGACCCTTTAGGTTTTGGCTTTTCGGGTACGGATACAGCCTATGATCAACTTACTGAAATAGCTCAATTACTCGAATCAATAGAAGCCAATGAGCTAAGAAAAGGTGGAGGTGGTGCCGATATTGGGCCATTGATGAATAAAGGAGTACCTGGAATGGGACTAAATGTGGATGGTGAAAAGTATTTTTGGTTTCACCATACCGACGGTGATACCATTGAAAAGCTCAATCACGAAGATTTTAATGAGTGTGTTGCAACCATGGCAGCTTACGCTTTAGGGATTGCGGATGCACAAGTCACATTAGATAGATAAACTAGACACAATCTTTGGTATTGGTATCACCCTTGTTCACGTAGATACCTCTCCCAAATTCTTCGGCCATTTTTTGTGGATTTCAACATCCATTCAACCTGAAGTTGTAATTTTTCTTTGTCACTTAGACACCAAGATTTGGCGGCTTTTTTGCGCAATTTGGCACTAAGAGTATGTAAACAGATAGCGGCACTAACCGACAAATTATAACTTTCTACAAATCCAACCATAGGGATTTTAACAAAGCCATCGCATTGAGCTATCACTTCTTCACTTACCCCATCTAGTTCTGTTCCAAAGACCAAAGCCGTTTTATCATCTACTTCTAAATCTGAGATTTCCCTACTGTTATAGTGTGGAGAGGTGGCGATAATGGTATATCCCTGATTGTGCAATTGGTCGAAACACTCCTTCACATTGGAGTCATGCGTTGAATACTTACGCAGAGTTAACCATTTATGAGCGCCTAATGAAATGGGAGAACTAGACTCAAAGCGATTTGTATTCTCGATAATATGCACATCCTGAACACCAAATCCTTCACAACTACGCAAAACAGCATTGGCATTATGAGCCTTATGAATATCTTCCAATACCACGGTTAAATGCCTTGTTCTGGCAGTAAGGACTTCCAGAATGCGATCTACCCTATCCTGGTTAATAAACCTTGATAGATAGTCTATATCCTCACGTAATTGATGGGTACTTCTCTCGAGTATAGTGTTTTGGTATGTGTACGCTTCAGAAATGACCTACAGTGATTTTAAGTATAAAAGAGCGTTTTCAACGTTCCTTAGTGGATCATCGGTTCGTTCGTCCTCCACAAATAGAAAATCAACACCCGATGATTCATTCAACTCGAATATATCTTCAAATGGTATAATTCCTGAACCTACGGTTGTTTGTTCGAGTTCACTGTTGGCATCTTTTACGTGATACGACATAAATCTACCAGGATACTCTTTCACAAAGGCAAGTGCATCAACCCCTGCCCTAGTAATCCAATACAAATCGGCTTGAAAGGATACACTCTCCGGATTTGTTTGTTCTATTAAAATACGCATAGGCACGCGACCATCTTCGGTAGTTTCAAACTCAAAATCATGATTATGATACCCGAAACGAATACCCTCTTCTTGGCATTGAGCCCCAATTGCATTTAAGTTTTCTGCAATTGCATCGTAATTATCCCTCATATTCTGATCTAAATAAGGAATTACAATATGTCCCGTACCCATAGCTTTTGCTGCTGAAATAAACACATTGCTTTTATCAGCAGTAAAATAAGATGTATGCACGGAGGCTACTTTCATTCCCGCGCCCGTAACTATTCTATTAAAATCCTCAGGCGTGTAGCGTCCAAAAAATAATCCGTCTTCACCTAAGCCATAGGCTTCGATATGCTCATAACCCATCGAAGCAATGGCTTGAATGGTTCCCTCTAAATCTTCATTTAACTCGTTGCGTAGTGAATAAATCTGTAATCCTAAAGGGGTATTTAGCTGCTTAGACGTTTTTTCCGTAGTAGTTGCACAACCGGATAATAATATAGGAGCACCCGCTACACCAACACCAAGAATCCCCATATGTTTTAAAAATTCTTTCCTACTCGAGTTCATCATTTGAATGGTATCATTTAGTTAGTCTTGTATTCAATAAGGTATTCGGCTAAAAGTGCGAGTTTATTCCATTTAATACAAAAGAAAATATTCTCCACCTATTATCATGTTTGAGAAAGGCTTTAAATGGCAGTGCTAATTTTTTATGCCTATCTTTGAATATGCATTTGGAAGAAAAGACAGTAGCGTTTGAAACACTAGGTTGTAAGTTGAATTTCTCTGAAACATCTTCGATGAGAAGAGAATTTATACAGGCTGGTTATCTTGAAAAAAACTTTGATGATGTTGCAGATATTTACATCATTAATACCTGCTCCGTTACGCTAGATGCCAACAGTACATGTAGAAAAACTGTTCGCAGAGCACGCAAAACCAACCCTAATGCATTTATTGCCGTTGTTGGGTGCTATGCTCAATTAAAACCGGATGAAATCGCCCAGATCGAAGGGGTTGATGTTGTTTTAGGAGCTAAGGAAAAGTTTGAACTGCTTCATCTTTTTGATGATTTCATAAAACAAGAAAAGACCCTCATTCACCGCTCAGATATCAATGAAGCCGCCGAATTTCATCATGCTTTTTCGTCGGATGATCGAACTCGGGCATTTTTAAAAGTTCAAGATGGCTGTAACTATAAGTGCTCTTTTTGCACCATACCATTGGCACGAGGGATTAGCCGAAGCCCTTCCATTGAGTCTGTTATTTTACACGCACAAAAATTGATTGACGAGGGATTCAAAGAAATCATATTAACAGGTGTAAATACGGGTGATTTTGGATTTGGACGAGAAGACAATTTCTTTGATTTGCTAAATGAGCTACATGTCCTTCCGGGAATACAGCGACTAAGAGTATCCTCTATAGAACCCAATTTACTGTCCACAGATATCATTGATTTGGTTGCGGATTCGGAGACTCTTCAACCTCATTTTCATATGCCTCTTCAATCTGGATCAGATGCCATTTTAAAGTTAATGAGAAGACGTTATGATGCTAGTTTATATGCCTCTAGAGTAGCCTATATTAAATCGAAAATACCCGATGCGTGTATTGGTGTGGACGTCATTACGGGGCATCCAGGGGAAACCGAATCGTACTTTCTAGAATCAGTTTCCTTCATAGAATCCTTAGATGTCTCCTATTTACACGTATTTACTTATTCCGAAAGACCAGATACCCACGCTCTAGCATTAAGTCCTATCATCGAGAAAAGCGAACGAAAAAATCGTACCCATCATTATCGAATGCTTTCTGGTAAAAAACGTAGATCTTTCGACTTATCCCACCTGAATAGTACGAGAGAAGTTTTATTTGAAAGTACCCCCAAAAATGATCTACTTCTAGGTTGGACAGATAATTATATTCGTGTTGCCATTCCATATACCCAAGGGCTAGAAAATCGAATAGTGCCTTTGAAACTATCAAACTACACCTCTGATGGTTACTACTTAGAGCAGATTTCTTCTGAAATAATAGAGGAATTGTGTACTATTGATTCCTTAATTAATCTGTAAGAAGATTCCTTCTAGTCTTTCTAATATATATGAAAACTCCATCCAAAGAACTTATAGACCAGTTAGAACAGTACTTAGGTGAACAAGCTGAATATTTAGCCCCCCTGCCTATTCAAAGCTTGGAAAACTCTTTTTTAAGTGATGGTGGACAACCAAAGCAAGAGGCTGAATTAATTATCATCGCGACCAAATCGGATAATTTCATTACAGAAATTACCCGTTCAGATGACTCAAATGAAGGGCTAAGCATGCTGCAAAAGCTACTTATTGCACTAAATAAAGACCTCGAAAATGTTCATGTTCATATTACCAATCATCCTTTGTCTAAAGATAAGCAGTTATATGTATCAGAGGATGATTTAAACGCTGTTAGGAAGGTAATTGAAACCATTAATAGCCCTTGGATACTTATTCTAGATGAGTCTTTGGGCCGTCTGTTAGTGCATCAATTGGGTGATCAAGAAGTTGGTATAAGCCAACTCAATATGGGTGATGTGTACTCCATTTTAGGTCTAAAAAGTATCTTTACACACAGTATTTCACTCCTGCTTAAACAAACTCATCACAAACGAGCAACCTGGACGCATGTTCAACCCTTGTTAGTTGATTCGTAAAGGTTAAGCTTGTCCCAATGTGGATAAGTTTGCGGAAAGAATGTTAAAAAGTTCACCTTCAGGTAGGTGTAATTTTCACTAAATTAGATGTAAATAAACGATTAGACGTGGACAATATCAGCGATACATTACAAGGTAGAATTCCTCCTCAAGCTGTCGAAATTGAGCAAGCCGTACTTGGCGCTATGCTTATTGAACATGGTGCAGCCACCATAGCATTGCAGATGCTAAAAGCTGATGACTTCTATAAACAAGCGCATCAACATATCTACCAAACCCTCTCCAATTTATATGAGCGAGATAATCCCCTTGATTTATTAACCGTAGAGAATGAGCTCAAAGATCAAAACTTATTAGATCAGGTTGGAGGTGCCGGATATTTGTCCGACTTAACTCGCATGGTTAGTTCGTCGGCCAATATCGAATATCACGCACAGATTATTACTGAAAAGGCCATCAAGAGAAATTTAATTGTCAATTGTACCGATGTCATCAAAGAATCATACGATAGCAGTACTGATGCCTATGATGTGCTAGACGATGCCGAGCAAAGAATTTTTGATCTAGCCAATCAAAAAAGTAAGAGTAGTGCTCAACCCGTTGCCGACGTTCTCAAGGATACCCTTGCCTATTTAGAAGACATGAGAGGTAAGAAATATGGTATCACGGGGGTTCCATCGGGTTTACAGGTAGACCAAATGACTGCCGGTTGGCAAAAGGGTGACCTGATCATCATAGCTGCGCGACCATCTATGGGAAAAACTGCTTTTGTATTAACTGCAGCGCGAAATGCCGCTATGCATCTGGATGAAAATCTCAAAACCTCGGTGGCTATCTTCTCTTTGGAGATGTCTAATCAGTCGCTCGTTCAACGTCTACTTACCATGGAAGCGAGAGTACGTGCAGATGAAGCTAGAAAAGGAACGCTTAACGATGATCATTTTAAAGATTTAATTGAGGCAGCGGGTCGACTTTTTTCCTCCAAAATTTACATCGACGATACCCCAGCTATTACCTTGATGGAGCTCAGAACCAAAGCCAGAAGACTTAAATCGGAACATGATATAGGTATAATTATCGTCGATTATCTTCAGCTCATGCAAGGTTCAACCCGAGATAGCGGCAATAGAGAACAAGAAATTGCTTCGATTTCTAGAGGTTTAAAGTCGTTAGCCAAAGAATTGGATGTGCCCGTGATAGCCCTTTCCCAATTGTCTCGGGCAGTGGAACAACGTGGTGGTGACAAACGTCCCCAACTAAGTGACCTTAGAGAATCGGGATCCATCGAGCAAGATGCCGATGTGGTTATCTTTTTATATCGTCCAGAATATTACGGTATTACAACTACAGCTGAAGGACAGTCCACCGCCGGTCTTGCTGAAGTAATCATAGGCAAGCAACGTAATGGCCCTGTAGGGTCTAAAATGCTCTACTTCGTCAAGGATTACGCAAGGTTTGAAAATTTAACGGTCAATGATCCACAGGATAATTTTACCCCATTAGGCGAGCCTCAAATACCTCCCCCTTTAACGGCTCCATCGGAGGCTATGGAAGCAGGTTCGGCAATCTTGCCAAATAATCCTATACCTGACGATGAGGATGCTCCTTTTTAGAATTGAGCATTTCTTCAAATAAAGCATCAAATTCACGGTATCGAACCGACCAGTCTAAATGCTCATTAACCTTCTTTAATGTATTTTTCGGCAATGGTTTAGACTTTTTAGTTAATAAATTTTTTAGCATGTAAAAGAGCTGATCTTCATCGTTATATAATATGCCCGAATGAAGTAACGGCTCGTGTAGAGTTTCAGGAATTAACTCAGGATAATGCAAGGTATTAGGCACTAATGGATGGCAACCACAATAAATAGCCTCCATGATGGACACACAAAAAAATTCATAACTAGCCGTCGAAACTACTATATCGCCAGCATGAAGCAACTGACTGTAACTCTCTTTGTCATCGACATAACCAAAATGTCTAATCTGCTTACCAAAACGCTGCCATGCTTTCGTAAACTCTTCTGGCTTACCGTGTTTACTATCTCCTGCCAATATCAGATCAAAAGCGATATCTATATCATTCAAGCGGTTTAATACACGAAAAAACATGGCTGGATTACGATCAAACTGCCAACGTTGATTCCAAACAATTACGGGTCGATCATTATTACTTCTGGTATCTGGATGTTGATCAAAATACGACAGATCTAGACCTGGATAGAGTACAACACTTTTTTTACGTATTTCCTCTACCGTTATATAGTGTTTGTCTCCAGGAAAATGGTCCAAAAATATAGGCAGTGCTTCTAAGAGATCTTCTAGATGAAATTGAGAGGAGAAAATCAATTTATCCGCCACTAGCATACTTAAATAATTAATATAGCAGTAGGTCATGTCGCGCTGTTCTCCTTCCGGAATTGGGCGAGTAAATTGATTATCATGCATGTACATTATCTTTGGAACATGCGCGAATCGAGGATTAGTCAGGGCTATAAATGCGGGCAAATTCATCATACTACTACTCAGTAATAGATCGATGTCCTCGGGAATACCTTTGGTCATTTCGGCTAGACTAACCGAATCACCATGCATCCTCCATTTCCAACCTTTATAATTGAGCTTAATAGGGATAATTTGATGTTTAGAATGCCTCGCTAAACCACGCAAAAAAGCTTTATGTGATCCGCTATAATAGGGTTCAACCGCTAGAATATTCATTATCTAAACCTCTGCTGAATCTCATTCATAGACATAAATAAAATCGTTGGGTGCTTTAGCGGATCATAATAGGGTTCCTCACAGGCGAATAATTCGTCTACCAAAGCTTCCATTTCTTCCATTTCTAAGCGATTCCCTTTCTGAATAGCAGCTTTGGTCGCAAAGGCTAATGCCAAACGCTCTCGTTCATCAAAACTTACCACCTTGTCTAATTCACGATAACTATGCAGAACATCGATAATCATTTTTGACTCATCCCCCTTGGTAATATCCGATGGAACTCCATCAATTAAAATACTATTCCCACTCAACAAACTAACCGAGAACCCAATCTTTTGAATGAGCGGCAAAATTTCTTTCAAGAGACTAAAATCCGATGCTGAAAGGTCTAATTGCTGAGAAAACAATAATTGCTGAGTACTTGGAAAAGCATCTTCAGCTGCCCGCATAGTTTTTTCAAACAGTATTCTCTTATGGGCGTAATATTGATCGATCAGACATAATCCCGTTCGAGTTTGAGTCACTATATAGCTATTGTGCAATTGCCAATAAAAGCCATTTCCAAGCCTTTGCTCATTGTCTTCCACTAAAGATGTGCGGGTATCCTGTGTCCATGGATTACGAGCATATAGTTGTTCTGCAATGGATGTACCCTTAGAATGAGGAACTCGTGTATCCGCCGATGGTACAGCCCTACTATTGGAAATCCCCTGCCCTTCATTGAATCCCTTAAATTTCGGGTTGAAAGGATGTTGTTCCTGAATAAGTGCTTGCATAGATTGGAATGCGTTCGCATCATCGAAAGGTTCTGGCGAAGTTGAAGGAAGCTCAGGCACTCTAAAATGTTCATTCAGAGCTTTTTTCATCACGGAGAGACATAACTGAATCACCGACCGCTCATCATCAAATTTAATCTCTGATTTGGCCGGGTGTACATTTACATCGATTTTTGCTGGGTCAATATCAATAAAAACCACAAAAAATGGATACTCATTTGCGTGCGTCCATGTATCATACAAGGATAGTAACACGTGCATCAGATATCTATGTTGGAATGGTCGACCATTCACGAATAAAAACTGTTCTCCTCGGGATTTTTTACTCAATTTAGGATCCCCAGCAAAACCTTTGATTGCCAAAAGAGAGGTTTTTTCTTCAAAGGGTATTAAACTAGCCCTATATACTTTTCCAAAAAGTGATGCAATTCGATCGGCTGTTTGCTCTGATTCGAGCCGATACACCAGGTCACCCTCTGAAATTAAATCGAAAGCAATGGTTGGATGAGAAAGTGCCGCATGCTGAACCGTGCGGAGGATGTGTCTAAATTCAGTGGCATCCGTCTTTAAAAACTGTCGACGTGCCGGTACATTAAAAAAGAGGTTTTTAACGGTAATTTGAGTACCATTTGCAGTAGCCACTGGGGATTTCTCTTGAACTTCACCTCCATACATCCGTATTTGCCAACCCGAATCGGCATCATGTAGCTTGGTTTTTGCGACTAACTGAGAGACCGAAGCAATGGATGACATGGCCTCCCCTCTAAAACCCATAGTCCGAATGGAATACAAGTCCTCAAGGGCGTGAATCTTTGAAGTAGCATGCCTCTGAAAACACCGCTCTAAATCTTCCTCCGACATACCAGACCCATTATCGGTAACCTGAATGAGTGTTCTACCTGCCTGCTCTATGACTACAGAAATATGATCCGCCCCTGCATCAATGGCATTATCGATTAATTCTTTAACCACCGAAGCTGGTCTTTGAACAACCTCACCCGCTGCTATTTGATTGATGATAGTATCAGGTAGAAGTTGGATTAATGGGGTTGTAATTGCATCATTGGTCATAGAATTCCAATCAAATAGACCACAAGTGATAAGAGTATAAATAAGAAAAAGACCCGAGCAAACTGTTTAGGTTGAACTCGATTATGGGTCTGAAATTTAATTCTTTTTTTTCGTTTTTCTTTCTCATCTTCGTCCGGGTTATAATAACGAAGAGGCAAATCGAATCGTTTGGGTTTTGGTCGGTGACCAAACATAGGTTTCATCATACCAATCCTCTATTCCTCTAACTCTATTCAAGTGTTGGTTATGTCTCAATGATACCGAATACCCACTCCAATTTCAGCACAAACTGAAAATTACAAAGCTAAACTAGTGCATGTATGTTGGCGAGCAGTTCCTGATTCTTAAATGGCTTTTTAAGCATTTTTATATCTAGTGATGACAGAGGCTCTTTCATGAGTAAATCATCTAATCGATCCTGATCAGCGGTTAGAACGATAATGGGAATTCGATTTTTAATTAACTGCTCTGATTCTAATTGAAGCCACTGTATACCTGATCTGTCGGGAAGATATCGATCACAAATGATTACACTAGGAGTCTGAGATCTAAGATAAAAAGAGGCATCTGAAGTATTTGAAAACGCATCCACTCCAAATCCATCAATGGACAATACATCCTCAATTACCTCACGTAAAAGAAAATCATCATCAATGACCATAATTTTTGAATTCATCATAGTCCTAAACCCAGCTCGTGATTTAGTCCAATTAGGTCGAATCGTAATGAACAGGTTGCCCCTTTCTTATCGTGATTATTTTCCAACTTCAAGCGACCGTTTATTTGCTGAGCCGCTCGGTTAGCAATGCTTAATCCCAAACCCGTACCAGGTATATGTTCGGTTTTAGTTCCCCTCGTAAAAGCGCCCATTAAGTCTTCAGGTTCATCACTTCCTAAGCCCATTCCTTGGTCTATACAGGATAATTGAATAAAACTTGGGGTAGCTTCAACCCGAATAATAATAAGCGTTGGTGCATTTGAAAATTTAATAGCATTATCCAACATGTTTTTAAGTATCAGACTCATAAGATGATAATCTGTTTGAAAAACAATTGGGGAAATGGATGAATTTTTTTCAATACGAATATCATGTTCAAAAGTATGATGCGACTTATAAAAACTCACCTCTTGCTCTACCCATTGATCCAAATGTTTAGTTAGCCCGGTGTTTTGCTTTGATACCGATTCTAAAGGCTCCATTTCGGATAAATGATCTAATATAAATTCCATTCGGTTTGAAAAGGTATTCATACGTCTCAATCGTTTGGTCAACACCTCTCTGTCATTTAAGTCGGATTGAAGAATAACATCGATGGTGCTTGAAAGACCTGCGAGCGGAGAACGAAGTTCATGATTAATCATAGAGCTTAAAAATTGCTCTCCTAAAAGGCTTTGATTGATTTTTTGAAGTAATTCCGTTTGCTCTGAAGTAAGTTCTACATTGGATTGCTTAAAGAGCAGGCGTTCTAACTCAATAATGAACGGGTGTGTTTTATTCACCTTTGTTACCCTAATCGATTCTTTGTCGGTTGTACGAAACCCTATTGTTAACTATTAAAATGTCACTCTAAAATAGGAAATCCACATGTAGATTTCCTATTTTATAGCACAAGAAAAAATCGACACAAAAGTGTCTCCGAGTTAATTATAAATATCCCTTTTCACTATGGAATCCAACAAAGAGAAAATCATCTACACTTACACCGACGAAGCCCCTGCCCTAGCCACTCACTCGTTCTTACCTATTGTACAAGCCATTACCAGAGCCGCGGAAGTAGAATTGGAATTGAGGGATATTTCTCTAGCTGCTCGTGTGCTCTCTCAGTTTCCAGAATATCTCGAAGAGCATCAAATAGAGCCTGATGCCTTAGCTGAATTAGGAGAACTGGCGAAGACTCCTGAAGCAAACATTATTAAGTTACCTAATATAAGTGCCTCCATTCCACAGCTAAAAGCCACTATTAGTGAACTGCAATCGCTCGGTTATGCCCTTCCAAGTTACCCTGATAATCCATCAAATGAAGAAGAGCAGTCGGTTCGGGCAAAATATGATAAAGTGAAAGGTAGTGCTGTTAACCCCGTGCTTCGAGAGGGCAACTCCGACAGAAGAGCTCCTATGGCTGTAAAGCAGTATGCCAAAGACAATCCCCACTGGATGGGTGCATGGGATGCAGACTCCAAGACGAAGGTTGCCACCATGAGTGATTCCGATTTTGCACACAATGAGAAGTCCGTAACCGTTCTTGAAGATGGTTTTTTTAGAATTGAACATGTTAATGAAGAGATGGAAGTGACGGTGTTAAAGTCTCGTACTCCCATTGAGAAAGGAGATGTTTTGGACGGAACCTTTATGAGCGTATCAGCTTTAAGACGCTTTTTATTGGAACAAGTAGAACGTGCCAAACAGGAAGGTGTGTTGTTTTCTCTTCATATGAAGGCTACCATGATGAAGGTATCCGATCCCATCATTTTTGGTCATGCTGTTGAGTGTTTTATGGCTGATTTTTTTAATAAGCATCAAGCGTTGCTTAAAAAAATGAACTACAACCCAAACAATGGCTTAGGAGCACTTTTTAGCAGCTTAGACCTTTTAAGTGAGGAGGAAAAAGCCATTCTAGTTAATGATTTGAACAACTCATTAGAATCTGGTCCTGATCTTGCCATGGTAGATTCAGATAAGGGTATTACAAATCTACATGTACCCAGTGATATTATTATAGATGCATCAATGCCTGCTATGATTCGAAATTCCGGTAAAATGTGGGATAAAAATGGTGATACCCAAGATACCCTAGCTGTTATCCCAGATAGTAGCTATGCAACTGTTTATGACGAAGTCATTGAATATTGTAAGAAACACGGTGCATTCGATCCCTCAACTATGGGGAGTGTTCCCAATGTTGGTTTGATGGCTCAAAAAGCTGAAGAGTATGGCTCACATGATAAAACATTTGAGATTAGCGAGGCAGGAACCGTGCGGATCGTTACTGATAATGGACAGGTAATGATGGAGCACCAGGTTGAAAAAGGTGATATTTGGAGAGCCTGTGTGGTTAAAGATGCGGCCATTAAAAATTGGGTTCAACTAGCCGTTAGCCGTTCAAGAGATTCTCAAACACCTGCTGTTTTTTGGTTAAATGAAGAACGAGCACACGATAGACAACTGATTGAAAAGGTAAACAAATACCTTAAAGAGCACGATATCTCAGGATTGGATATCTCAATAAAATCACCCAAAGATGCCACCGCATTTAGTTTAAAGAGAATCTCTCAAGGATTAGATACCATATCCGTAACGGGTAATGTACTACGTGATTATCTAACCGATCTTTTTCCTATCCTCGAATTAGGTACCAGTGCTAAGATGCTTTCAATCGTACCGTTGATGAATGGAGGAGGTCTTTTTGAGACCGGCGCTGGCGGATCTGCACCAAAACACGTTCAGCAATTTAAAAAAGAAAATTATCTGCGTTGGGATTCTTTAGGTGAATTCCTAGCACTTGCAGAGTCTCTAGCCCATTTATCTAAAACATTTAATAATAAACGGGCATCCATCCTATCAGAGACTTTGAATGAAGCTAATTCTAAATTTTTAAAGGAAAATAAATCACCAACCCGGAAAATTGGGGGGTTAGACAATAGAGGTAGTCATTTTTATTTGGCCTTATACTGGATTGAAGCCTTAGCCCATCAATCTAGTGACTCAGATTTAGCGGCGATGTTTAGAACTATATACGAAGAGTTGATGGCTAAGGAGTCGATTATTAATGATGAATTAATAGCAGTACAAGGACAAAAAAATTCTATAGAAGGGTACTATTTTATGGATAAAACCGTTCTTGATACGGCAATGCGACCCAGTGCAAGCTTTAATGCGATACTTGACAAAATTAACATGAACTAGGCTACAAACAGACCATTAATATGCTCATATCCCACAAAAAAACTCGGTATTTATTCACCCTGTCTTGGATTGGGATATGTGTTTTAATGATGTTTTCAAACATGGGTGTTTATGCCCAGAAGAGTAGCTATCTCCAACTTGCTCAAAGTACGCAACCTAAAGGTTTTGACATAGATTTTGACTGGTTTTATGTTAATACGGATTCTGCATTGCTTAATGTATTTGTTCAAATCCCACTTCAACAACTCGCATTTCAGCGTGAAAACATAATTTCAAATGAAGAATTGTTGGATTCAGAGTCTTTAGAAAAAAATGATTCTAAATATATAACCACTTATGAGATTAATCTAGAGATATATAAAGGTGATTATGAGGATCAAAATACTAGAGAGTTGGTACAGCGATTATTCATTGTAGATACGGTGATAGTAGATACCTATGAACAGACACTAAATCCATATCTCAACAGCCATCACTTATCGTCAATTCCCCTAGATGTAGGAACGTATACCCTACATATTACCTACCAGTTTATCAAGGGTTTGGCATCACTCACCGGAGTGAGCCCTAGAAAAGAAAATGATTCGGGTTTTGATTTTCGATCCAACAACAGAAGGAAGAAATCAGATACTCACCTTGGTAAATCGTTTTATGCGGCTAGTTCGCTCCAAGAGAATGGTGTATTGTTAAAACCATCTATTGAGGCCGATCAAATTCCAGTATATTTCCTGGAACAAGCTGATTATGAAACCTATCAATACCTTAGTCAACAGGATAATGAACTAAGTTATTTTACATGGATTGGTAGCACTAACCGAGTCAGCTATGGTTCTACTGCAAGCATAGCTGTTCCCTATTATTCGATATCACATTTAAATTCCCTTGATATTGACATCTACGATGCTACCATAGATAGTATTCTATGGAACAAAAAAATTACACTCGCTTCACATCCCTTCTACTCACTCAGATCTCATTCAAAAGGTTCCGGTATTTCAAGTGATGGTCACGATGTGTTAATGCATAATTTTTTGATTATTGAACTACCAACCGAAAAACTTAATAATTCCACCTATCAGCTAAGAGTTAGTACAGACGCTGAGGCAAATACGCCACAGATTATTAAATTTCACACCTACTGGAAGGATATGCCCACTAGTTTATACCAAATCGATGTGGCTATTGATATGCTTCGTTTCATCGTTGGAGATGAAACAATAGATCCTGTACTCAAGCAATCTAATAAAGAAAAATTGGCTTTCTTCAACGGTTTTTGGAATCCAAAAGACCCCATAGCTACTACCCCAGAAAATGAACTAATGACAGAGTACTATCGCCGTATTGATTATGCATATAAAACCTTTAGTACTACCAGTGAGCCAGAAGGTTATCAATCAGATCAAGGGCAATTATACATTAAAATGGGACCTCCACTAGACATAGAACGCAGTTTTCCTACTAACGGGAACGTAAGAGAAATTTGGACCTACCCAAACGGTGAATATATTTTCACGGCAAGTTCAGGGTTTGGAGATTTCAAATTGATTTCAACTCCGCAAAAGCTAACTAATTGAGCTTAATACCTAATATTGCAGTCTCTATTGGCGATCCTTATGGTATTGGGCCTGAAGTAACTGTCCGTTCTTTACTATCCTTAGATCTCAGCCGTTCAACGCCGATCATCATTTCACCTCATTCCCTTATTAAGGATAAAATTGCAGACTGCCCTATAGAAGAAATCCGTCAATTACCTTTTAAATATATTTTTCATTGGAACGAGCTTGATCAGCACCACATAAATGTATTTGAAGCTGTAGAAGAATGGAGCCAATTCTCTTTTGTACATCAAAAGCAATACACCCCCTCCTCTGCTGGAGGTAAAGTAAGTATGGAATCTATACATACTGCAATTCAGCTATGCTTGGAGAGTGTCTGTGATGCTATGGTAACGGCGCCTATTTCTAAAGAAAGCATTGCAAAGGCTGGTTACAGGGTTCCTGGCCATACCGAATATTTAATGCAGATCACAAAGTCTAGGGATGTGGTGATGATGTTGAGTGGTAAAGGCCTTAATCTATGTCTATTAAGCACTCATATTCCTATATCTGAAGTAGCCAAAAACATTTCAAAGACTCTCATAGAATCCAAAATAGAAATCATTACCCGTCACTTTAACACCTTTGAGCATATAAAACATCCTAAGATTGCCATCTTAGGGCTTAATCCACATGCAGGAGATGGAGGAATCCTAGGAACCGAAGAAGAACTCATTTATAAGCCACTTATTGATTCACTTACGAAAAAAAGTATAAGGGTTGAAGGGCCGTATCCTGCGGATGCATTTTTTGGGCGAAGGCTTTTTGAAAACTTTGATGTTGTACTGGCTTCATATCATGATCAAGGATTAGCCCCTTTTAAACTTTGGACAATGGGTGAAGGAGTAAATATCACCCTTGGGCTGCCCATCATTCGAACCTCACCTGATCATGGTACAGCTTTCGATATTGCACATACATGGAAAGCAAATTCGTCCTCTATGTTAGCAGCTTATGAGAAGGCCTTACAGATGAGTCAATTTAAGTCATGAGTTCTATAGATAAGCCAATTTACAGTGCACTAGCACATTTATACGATCATATAATGAATGATGTAGACTATGCTTATTGGGCAGAATATATAGATGATTTAATGCATCAACATCATGACAATCCGCGCTTCATAACAGAGTTATCATGTGGTACGGGCTCACTCAGTATTGAACTTATTCAATTAGGTGATTATCAGTTACAGGCATGCGATGCTTCTGAAAATATGGTCTCAGTAGCCATTGAAAAATTCAAACAACATTCACTAAGTATCCCTTGCTTTGTTAGTCCTTTCCATGATTTAGGAAAGCTGAGCCAGCAAGATGTACTGATTAGTGTTTTTGATAGTATCAACTACCTCCTGTCAGAAGATGATATCCTTCTTTTCTTTAAAGAAGCCTACAAAGTATTAAATAACAATGGCTTACTAATTTTTGATTTTTCCACACCTAAAAATTCAAAAGAAGCTGTTCAGCATCTCAATGAACTAGAAGGGGAATATAAAGGGCTATATTACTACCGCAGCAGTAATTATAATCCGAAATCAAAAATTCACACAAACAAATTTGAAATATCAGATAAGCGTACAGACTCAGAACATATTTTTATAGAAGACCATAATCAGCGTGCCTATACCCTACCCGAAATTAAAACCTTATTAGAGGCAAGTGAACTTGAAATTGTACGTTTTTTTGATGCATTTTCTTTCCATGAAGCGACCACCCATTCAACCCGAATAACTGCCATAGCCAAATGCCAGAAAGCATAATAACACTGAAAAATGTTTCGCTCAATTATGATCATAGAAGTATTCTAATTGATGCTAATTTTGAATTAAAACAACAAGAGTTTGCCTACTTGATTGGCCCTACTGGAGTAGGTAAAAGCAGTATTTTGAAATTGCTTTACAAAGATGTTGAAGCTCAGGCTGGTGAAATTACAGTAAATGGATTTGATTTATCTGCCCTTAAAGCCAAACAAATACCCAAATTGCGACGTAGCATGGGTATTGTATTTCAAGATTTTCAATTATTACGAGACAGAAATATTTTTGATAATGTAGCTTTCTCATTACATGTGACGGGTTTTCCAACATCTCAGATACCTAAGAAAGTGAATGAGGTATTATCCTTAGTTGGGTTAAGTCATCGTTTTAAACAAATGCCAAATGATTTATCTGGTGGCGAGCAACAACGGGTTGTAATTGCAAGAGCCTTGGTAAATGAACCAAGGTTATTATTAGCGGACGAACCAACCGGAAATTTAGATCCAGAAGCTTCCAAAGAAATTATGGAGTTATTGTTAACCATCAACAAAAGAGGAACCGCGGTCCTTATGGTTACCCATGATCATGGATTGGTAAAAAAATATCCGCATAGGACCGTGTTACTTAAAGAAGGGAAGATCAAAGATATAGCGGTTTCGTAACTGAGATTTAATCGTATGGCTTTGCTTATAGAACCTCAGAAATGGACACAAATCATACGTTTTCATGCACTTGATTTAGGTTTTGATGCAATTGGTTTTTCAGAAGCAAGCTACCTGCCAGAGGACGATCGCCGACTTAGTGAATGGATTTCCAAAGGTATGCACGGCAGTATGACATGGATGGAACGTAATCACGACAAACGAGTAGATCCTCGAAAACTGGTTCCTGGTACTCAAAGTGTAGTTAGCTTATTGGTGAGTTATCATCAAGCGGTCTCTACCAAAATTAGTTCTGATCAGCCTCAGATTGCTCAATACGCACAAGGAAGGGATTATCATAAGGTAGTAAAGAAGCGTATGAAAAGTCTCTTTTCCCGTATAACAGACGAAATTCCACAACTACAGGGACGCTACTTTGTCGACTCTGCTCCCGTGCTTGAACGAAGTTGGGCTCAGCGCTCTGGTTTGGGATGGATTGGGAAAAATGGGAATCTACTTAACAGGACCCATGGTTCATACTTTTTTTTAGCAGAATTACTCATTAATGTTCCATTAGTATACGATACACCGACCACCGATCATTGCGGTAGCTGCACCCTATGTATCGATGCCTGCCCCACAGATGCCATTATTGAACCCAAAAAAGTAGATGGCTCTAAATGTATTTCCCACTGGAATATCGAGCATAAAGGAGAGATTCCTGAAAAGTACCATAAAGCTATTGGTAGCTGGATTTTTGGGTGTGACATCTGTCAAATAGTATGTCCTTGGAACCAAAAAGCACTACTGGGACAATGGCCAGAATTATCGAAAAATACTCGCTTAAACGAAATAGACAGGGATAGTTTTTCAGAAATATCTCTTAGCGACTACGAACACTATTTCAATGGCAGCCCAGTAAGAAGAGTCAAACATGAAGGATTTCTAAGAAATGCCCGGATTGTCCAAAAAAATCTCGCTAGCAAATAATCAATATCTATGGAGTTGAGTTAGTACCATTCACTAATAATCATGAATACTATCTTTCATATACTTATACAGCAATTCCCTTGCTCTAAAAATATGTGCTTTCACGGTTCCTAATGGAATATCCATTTCTTCTGAAATCTCCTGATAGCTCTTCTCTTCAATGTGTCGTTTAAGAATGATGAGTCGATATTTTTCCGGCAGTTGATCGATGGCTTCATGAACTTTATTTTTTCGCTGCCGGCGAATCATTGGCTCATCGGTATGTGTATCTTCGTCCTCAAGCTGTATAGGAGCTTGATCTTCGTCGGACGAGTCTGTATTAATAGAAAAGGTATCTAATTTCTTTTTCCGTAGATAATCAATGGTATGATTGGTCGCAATTCGATAAAGCCAAGTTGAGAAGGCATAATCATTCTTATAGTTCTTCAAATTCTTGAATGCTTTCATAAAAATATCCTGAACCAAATCCTCGACATAATCTGTTTCACGAATCATCTTTCTTATATGAAAGTAAAGTGGCTTTTGATATTTATTAGACAATTTAGCGTATGCTTTTTCATCTCCTTTAACCGCTAATTGTACCCACTTATCATCCTCAAGTGAACTTTGGGAGGCATCTACCCTATGTTGATATGTAGAATCAGAAGAACTCATATAAACTCAACTTACTAGTATACCATGTCTAATTCCACCACTAGATACAATGAATTCTTCAGCCTTGTAATGGTTCAGGATTTCATTTAAGATCAACAGTCCTGTTAAAAAAATATCGGCTCTACCTTCCATGACTTCAGGGTGTAGCTCAATTAATTCTTGGTAGGTATGTAGTCGAAAAAGGTCGATACTTTTTGCAAGTTGTGATTGAGTGATACGATGATTGTTTACCTTTTCGCTATCATATGGATGTATTTGAGCATCAATGGCGGCAAGTGAGGTGGCGGTACCAGAAACAGCAATCAAGCTAGTTTGCTTTGGTATTTTTAAAGCATCTTTAGTTAAATAATCCTGAATGCTCGAAACGCACTGTCCAATTTCTTCCTGAAAGGGAGGGTTGTGATGTAGAAATCTTTCGTTATAGCGAACACATCCCATATCCAAAGAAATCCCTTTCTGCCACTGCATTGAAGTGCCTAATGAAAGCTCGGTACTTCCACCTCCAATATCAATTACCAAGGCATGTGAATTCTGTATAGGGGTTTGACTCAACGCACCTAAATAGGTGTACTTAGCCTCCTCTTCACCGCTGAGCAAACGAACCACCCACCCTGTTTGCTCATAAATTTGAGCTAAAAACTCCTGTTTATTTTTAGCATCTCGAACAGCGGATGTAGCTGTTATTAGGGGTGTTTCACAGGTTGGAAAATCACTAGTCAAAATGGAATTAAATTCCAATAGAACATCCAAGACCCGTTTCATACTATCTGCTGATAATCTACCTAACTTGTCGACACCTTTCCCTAATCTCGGTAACCTTTGCAATTCAAATATCACTTCCAAACTATCGGTATTTTGCTTGCAGACCAGTAGTAGTACAGAATTAGTGCCAATGTCTATAGAGGAACGTAGCATAACTTTATGAATGTGACTTTAGACCGAATTCTAATTTATGAAACGATTGGTTGTAACCAAAGCGCTGCCCACTCTCCCATAGTACGTTCTTGTATGATTTGATACTTCCCAGCTAATACCTTCTCTTTAAAATTATCAATATCAATAGATAACAGGCCAGATAACAAAAGTGTGCCCTTAGAATTTAGATAATTCAAAAATTTAGGGGCCATTTCGGTTAATGCAATAGTATTAATGTTAGCTATAATCACATCATAAGTCTGACTTATATCGGGATGATCTAAACTACCCTCGACTACTTGTACATTAGTGATATTATTCTTTTCAATGTTTTCAGTGGCATTCTCATAGCTCCATGGATCTATATCAAAACCAAAAACTTCCCTTGCTCCTAATTTCGAACTTGCTATAGCCAGAATACCTGTTCCTGTACCAGCATCTAAGATGAGATCTCCCCGATTCACCACTTCAGGTAACCATTCCAATAACAAACGGGTCGTTTCATGGGTACCCGTACCAAAAGCCATCTTTGGGTCGATATGTAACGGGATTAAGTCATGGGGTAGATCTTCGCGGTTCCAGCTAGGATAAACATAAAAAGAGCCAATTCTTTGTGGTTTAATACCCTTTTCCCATTCTTCATTCCAATTTTTTTCAACCAGTGTATTGGTTTGGACCAATGCTATATCGTTACGAGTAGCTAGAAAATGATCCAGTTCTATTTGTACATTTTCATGAAAATTTTCGGCTTCTATATATGCCCGTAACTCAGTACTCGTTTCATCAAAACCAGTGAAGCCGAATTCATGAAGTTCTGCAATGACATAGTCCACTTCAATTTCTTGAATGAAAAAACAGAGTTCAAGATACTCTTTAGGAGAATGATGTATGGTATTCAAGATCAAATGTTAAGAATTCTGAAGTAGCTCAACGAGGCGTGCCGCACGAAGTAGTATAGCTTCGTTATTTGTTGACGCCATAAATTGAATTCCCATAGGCAAGCCATTCGAATGCTGTCCTAAAGGTACATTTATACCACCAATACCAGCCAGATTTGCCGAAATAGTATAGATATCATTCAAATACATTTGGACAGGATCATCAAGTTTACTTCCGATTTTAAAGGCCGTAGTGGGTGCCGTTGGGCTAACGATCACATCGACCTTTTCAAAAGCATTGATGAAATCTTGTTGAATAAGTCGTCGCACTTTCTGAGCTTTTGCATAATAGGCATCATAATACCCTGAGCTCAGCACATAGGTTCCCAACATAATTCTGCGTTTAACCTCCAGGCCAAAGCCTTGTGTCCGACTCATTTTATACATTTTATTAAGCCCAGAATCCTCTGATGAGAGGGACTGTATATCTTCAAGACTTGCTCGATGACCAAAACGGACTCCATCATATCGAGCTAAATTACTTGAAGCTTCTGCAGTAGCTAAAATATAGTAAGTGGATATGGCGTACTCACTATGTGGAAGGTGCATAGGCACTAGAGTAGCACCTTGTTCTTCTAATTTAGATAGGGTTTCCTTGATCTTATCATGAATCTCAGGATCGAGACCTTCACCAAAGTATTCGGAGGGAATACCAATTCGAAGTGCGCTAGAAGGTTCTTGTAATTCGCTCAGATAATCGGTCACGGGTTCTGCTGAACTCGTCATATCATTAGCGTCTCGGCCTGCGATTGTTTGAAGAATTCTTGCCGCATCCTCGACATGATGCGTCAATGGTCCAATGGAATCAAACGAAGAGGCATAGGCAATCAATCCATATCTAGAAACTCTTCCGTACGACGGTTTCAATCCAACAACACCACAATATGCCGCAGGCTGTCGAATAGACCCCCCCGTATCAGAACCTAGACTTGCATGAACCATTCCTGATGCTACCGCAGCAGCACTACCTCCAGAAGACCCACCCGTTACATACTCGGTATTATGAGGGTTTCGAGCAGGGCCGTATATGGAATATTCATTGGTAGATCCCATTGCAAATTCGTCCATATTTAACCGAGCTATTAAAAGCGCATCATCAGCTATAAGTCGCTGAATAACTGTTGCGTCATATACACTCTTAAAATTCTTCAGCATTTCAGAGGCACAAGTGGCAGGTTTACCCTCTTCACATATAGCATCTTTAATACCCATAACCAAACCAGCTAAGGGTCGTGCTGTACCTGCCTTTATTTTCTGCTCAATAACCTCAGCTTTTTGCAAACTAGCAGATTCATCGAAATACGTAACCGCATTGATGTCTGGGTTTCTTTCTTTGATAACGTTAAGGTGATTGGCTACTAAATCGGTTAGCCGAATCTCTCCATCTACAATTTGTTGTTGTACCGTACGAATAGTTGGGTAAGACAAGTGAAAACCTATTTATTTTGAGGATTCTTTCTCTTCGCTTTTAACCGAATCTTCAATTTCTTTTGAAGTCTCTTCGATTTCTTTTTTTATGTCTCGAGAAGCCTTCCGGAATTCTTGAATTCCTTGGCCAAGACCTTTTGCGAGTTCAGGTATGCGTTTAGCTCCAAAGAAAACCAAGATAAACAAGGCAATGATGATAATTTCAGTAGGTCCTAGTGAATTAAACATAAAAGTAAATATTCTTTAATTCGTTGATGTATTTTTGCTAAGATAGCAATATTTTCGGCACGAATTGAGTATAAAAAAAATTACAGTAAAGACTTGTATTTTTGACTACACTCTCTTTTAATATATTATCAATCCTAACGCATTAAACATACTATGATTTGGACTGTAGAATTAGCTGCTGCTCTAGATGAAGCACCATTTCCAGCTACCCGCGAAGAACTTATTGAGTGGGCCGAACGAAATGGGCTACCCAACCAAGTGATTGTTAACTTGGAAGAGTTAGAGGAAATTGACGAGGGAGAAGAAATTATCTACGAAGGTATTGAGGATATCTGGCCAGATTATATTCGAAAAGAAGACTTTTTTCATAATGAGGAAGATGAAGGCTTCGATTATGATGATGTCTAACTCTATCAGAATTTTCTAAAATTCCTGACCATATCCTTACAAAAACCTTAGTTATTACTTTCTCTTGAGCCTGAGGATTATCTCTTATACCATCCTTTTGTGTGCTTTGTGCTTCTGCAATGCAAAAGGGTATGCACAAACGACAGATCAATCATCGGCCTCCAATGCCGAATCTGCCCAACAAGACAGCCGTACTGATAATGCCCTTCCATCTCTGATTAAGAAAGTTCGTTTTAGTGGCAACTCAGATATTAAAAATAGAGCTTTAGAGAGTTTAGTCAAGACTCGAACCAATAGAGAGTTTCTGGCTATTCCTAGGTTCACTCCTTGGTTATATCTAAATCAAATAAGTAATGGAAGTTTAGGGGAAGAACCCGTTCTATTAGATCGCGCCATTGTAGGAAATGATTTAGATCGAATAAAACTGTTCTATGAATCTTTGGGATACCGTGATGTACAAGTAGACACCACCATTGTGCCATTAAGAGGTCGAGGGGTTGAAGTATCCTTCATCATCCAAGAGGGTCCTCAATACCAGATTGAGACTATCACCTATCAGGGATTTCCTTCAGCCCTTCCCAAGATCCAAACGGCTCAATTCTATAAAAGTAGTCCACTTACAAAAACGGCCATTACAGATTCTTCCTTTAATGTCTTTGAATCGTATAACGCTTCAACCCTTAAGGCTGAACAAGATCGTATCCTCCTTTTTTTAAAGGACAATGGATATGCATCGGTTACCCGGGATTCGGTAATTGCATTCATTCAACCAGGAAAACAGCCTTATGGACTGCAAGCTTTATTCTATGTTTCACCAGGTAGGTCCTATCGTTTTGGAGATGTCACTGTTCAATACAGAAACATACAAGAACCTACGGAGGCTATTTTAGTAGATAGCTTGGATTCCAATACCTATACCTCTCATTCGCTCATCATTTCAAAGTCTGAAAATCTACCCACTAGAAACCAAGTAATCGCAGATCAAATCATAATAACCCCTGGAGAACAGTACTCGGAGAGTGACTATCTACAGAGTGTAAGGGAATTACAAAGTTTAGGTATGGTGAGTATCAAACGCTTTGGCCTCTCTGAATTTGGTATAAATCCAGATTTCACCAGAGACATCATCCCCGTCTACATTGAACTCGAAAGTATCACTCCTCATACCATTTCTACTGAGTTTTTCGGGATGAAACGATATGGTTTTGGTACTGGAATTGGGATTGATTACAGTAATATAAATGTCAATGGATTGGCTGAACGTTTAAACATTAATTTGAATTCTAGTTTTGAGTTTGTGGCTGAAGAAACTATTCAACAGATAGCTCCCGAAGGGCAAGTACAATCATCGGTATTTAGGAGTTATGAGTTGCGCACCCAATATACTCTTCCTAGATTAGCCCGTCCATTTAGAAAGCTCAATTCAATACCAAGCTTCATCAGCGCAAACTCTAGCTACTCTCTTTCTTATAGCCGGTCCGATCAACTATATTTTGATATAAATTCAGATTTACAGTTCAACTACAGGATTCAAATACCTCATTCTAATTCTAAAATTTCAACCTTAGATGTATTCGAATTAGATATTATTGATACCAACCCATCTACTGAGTTTAAAAATAACCTAATCGACGAATTTGGTGCTAATAGTCTGGAGTACATACGTATTCTTCAAGATTTCGAACCTCAGGTTTCCTCCATTATACGTTATAGTTTCAGAGATTATACCACCAATCTAATCAAAAGAAATACAGGATATTTCCGAGAATTTTCATTTTCTGCGGGGGGTAATCTCCCCTATCTTATGGATCGATTAGTAGTGACTCCTGGCATCCTTGAAGGTGAATTACCAACCTTATTCAAGCTAAGTGACAATCAATTAACTTATTCACAGTTTCTCACCTTCACTTTAGACACGCGTAGATATCTACCTTTAACCACGGGAGCTGTATTTTCGTACCGAGTATTTGCTGGAATCGCCCATCCTTTTGGAAAAAACACCTCTATCCCATTGAATCGACGTTTTTTTGCAGGTGGAAGCAACGACATCAGGGGTTGGGCTCCATTTCAATTAGGGCCAGGTAGTATTGCGTCCGATCAAGTCACCATTAATGGTGGTGAAATTAAATTAGCGGCTTTTTTAGAAAGTAGACAGGTGTTCATAAAAGATTTACTAGGAGCCGACTGGTTAGGAGCTATCTATGCGGATGCGGGTAACATTTGGTACGGACCAAGAAATGATTTTAGAACTCAAGATAATGAAGATCAACTAGAACAAGGACGTTTTAGATTTGATACCTTTTACAATCAAATAGCGGTAGGTACCGGTACAGGGATTCGCATTGATTGGGATTATGTGGTGGTACGTTTGGATTTCACCTTACGAGCACATGATGTAAATTTAGGATGGTTTAACAATAAGAAATTGTATTTTAGTTTTGGAATTGGGCATTCATTTTAAGCCTTAAACACGAAAATTTTCAATTTATGAGTACTTATAATCGTATCAAGCAACAATCGAAAATCGTGTTAAAGTCTCGGTTTTTGCAAAACCTCTCTACTCTAGAGCGCTATGAGTTTTTGCAACTTTGTCATCGAAGAACTTATAAGGAAGGAGAATACATTTTCTATCGGAATGACCCTGGTACGGGAATGTATTTTATTGAAGATGGATCCGTTGAACTTACCATTGCATCTAATATTGAAGAATCCGAGGATGATAACAATGCATCAGACGCTTTCCTTCTACATTCCCCAGATAGTTTTGGCGCCCTATCAATCGGATATAATCTAAGAAGAAAAACTTCTGCCTTATGTAAAACCGATTGTACTCTGTTAGGGTTCTTCAAGCCAGATTTTGAAGTTTTAATGGAACGGCATCCTCAAATTGCCGTTAAATTTTTACAGATGCTTACCAATATCGCCTTACGTCAACTCGAAAAAGCACTTACCACCATAGAGCAGACGAATGACCCTCGTATAGCAGCAAAAATTGAATTTGACGCTTATTATGACGAGGAGAATATTTCTTAATGAAAAAAGGCGACTGTATTGAAGTTCTTATAGATGGAACGGCATTCAAAGGTAAAGGTGTAGGCCGATTCGAAGAACGAGCGGTGTTTGTAAAGGGCGCTATGCCAGGAGATCGAGTTTCCGCACGAATTATAAAAAAGAAAAAGAATTTCTTAGAGGCTAAACTATTAGAGATTCTAAGCCCCTCAAGTGATAGAATCTCCCCTCTTTGTTCTCATGCTGGGGTCTGTGGTGGCTGTAGTTGGCAACATGTTCCTTACCCAAAACAACTGGAGTTCAAACGCCAACAGGTTGAAGATCATATAACCCGAATAGGTAAGTGTTCAACCCCTGTCGATGATATAATTGGGTGCCCTGCTCCCCTCTATTATCGTAACAAAATGGAATATAGTTTTAGTCCTCGACGATGGTTAACCGAGCAGGAAATTCGGAGTGAAGAATTTGTGGACGATGCTGGTTTTGCCGCAGGACTTCATGCCCCCGGGAGATTCGATAAAATATTGAATCTACAGGAATGTCATCTACAACACCCTATTTCATATCAAATTTTGGATCATGTCCGTAGCTTTGCTTTAGAATACGATATTCCCGCCTATGATACCTTTAATAAAGAAGGATTTTTCAGGCATCTTGTCATTCGCAAATCTCATTATACCAATGATTTAATGGTCGTATTGGTAAGCTATTATGAAGATATGAACCTCATAAATACACTATTAGAGAGTCTCAAACAAAGTTTCCCCGAAATAACCACTTTCATTTATAGCATCAACGACACACCAAGCCCAACGGCATATGGTCGCATCGAACACGTTTTATTAGGTCCTGGATACATTCGCGATTCCATTGGAGAATTCACATTCAACATTCATCCAAAAGCTTTTTTCCAAACCAATACCCAACAAGCTGAAGCCTTATATGAGGTAGCCCTAAAATTTGCCAACCTTCAACCCGATGACCTCGTCTATGATTTATATTGTGGGGTGGGAACCTTAAGTCTTTACCTAAGTAAAGTAGCGACTAAAGTTGTGGGTATAGAATTGGTAGAAGAAGCTATCGAGAATGCAAAAAAGAATGCACAAGAAAATGAGATCAATCATGCTTATTTCGTAAAAGGTGATATGAAAGACACTTTTAATGAAACGCTGATAGCAGAATATGGTGTTCCAACGGTACTGGTAACTGATCCACCTAGAGCTGGTATGCATCCAGATGTAGTGCAACAGTTATTGGATTTAAAAACGCCACGAATCGTATATGTTAGCTGTGATAGTTCGACCATGGCAAGAGACATTGAAAAACTATCAAGCCTCTATAAGGTCGATGCCATACAGCCCGTGGATATGTTTCCTCAAACCTATCATATCGAAACCGTAGCGTTACTAACCCTTAAGTAATGGTTACAACCACATGTTACGGCCCAAGAGCTTTTTCAATTTAGGTATACTACTCGCAATTCTTTTTTTATTACCCAATAGCCACTTATTTGCTCAGAATGGCGAATTGAGAGGGAAAATTACGGATAGTAAAACGGGAGAAGCTCTTGTCGGAGCAACCGTATTCTTGGTAGATACGGATTTAGGTGCAGCTAGTAATGCCGATGGCGACTACGTTATTAGAAACATCCCGCCTGACAGTTACAATATTCGCATTAGTTATATAGGTTATGCGCCCCAAATTCTATTTAATGTTGTTATTCGATCCGAAGGGAATGCCGATATAAATATTGCCTTAGAGTCTTCTGATGTTAACCTAGATGAGGTTGTAGTTACGGTTAATCCATTCACAAAATTAGAAACAACTCCATTATCGATACAAAACTTGAGTCAACAAGAAATTGCATCCTATCCAGGTGGAAACAACGATATTGCTAAAGTTATTCAATCATTCCCTGGGGTGTCAGGATCGGTTGCCGGCTTTCGGAATGATGTAATCATTCGCGGGGGTGCCCCAAATGAAAATGTCTATTATCTTGACGGTATAGAAATACCAACCATCAATCACTTTTCCACTCAAGGAAGTGCTGGGGGGCCTGTTGGATTATTGAATGTGTCATTTTTTGAGGGTGTAACCCTATCCGCTAGCTCATTTGCAGCCTCCTATGATAACACCTTGAGCGGCGTGTTAGAGTTTGACCAAAGAAATGGAAACAGTAGAAATTTTGTAGGCAATTTCAGGCTGGGCTCCTCAGAATCAGCGCTCACATTTGAAGGACCGCTCTTTAAGGGAGCTGATGAGGAAGCCAATACCACCTACATCATGAGTGTAAGGCGGTCGTATCTTCAAGTACTTTTTGAAGCCATTGGCTTACCCTTCTTACCCGATTATTGGGATTACCAGTACAAAGTGAACCATAGATTCAACAATAGAAACGAATTACTGATCACGGGGGTAGGTTCTATCGATAATTCTTCGGTAAATGAAATTGATGAGTTTGATGCCGAACAAAAAGCCATTCAGGATCAAGTGCCGGTACTTGCGCAGCAAAGCAATACACTTGGACTTAGGTGGCGGCATCGTTTTGTTAATAATTCAGGTTTCATGGATGTAATACTAAGCCAGAATAGTTTATATAATCGCTTTTCAAGATTTGAGGATAATGTTAATGAAACAGGTCTGTACTTTGAAAATGATGCCAATGAAGTTGAAACTAAATTTCGTCATCAATTTAAACTCTTTGTGAATAATTGGACCTATTCATTTGGTTATTCGATGCAAAACGTTCAATACGACAACACAACCATTGATTTAGTAAATGATTGGGTATTTAACTCAGACTTGAGCTTTTTACGTTATGGTGCTTTTGCACAAGCTTCTAGCAGCTGGTGGGATAATCGATTGCAACTAACGGCTGGTTTTCGCCTCGATGATAATTCATTTATGACCGATAAGTCTGGAATGTTTGCCCAATTTAGCCCTCGTGTTTCAGCCTCATATACCATCGACCAAGCTGGAAATTGGAAATGGAATCAATCATGGGGCATCTATTACAAAATTCCTCCTTATACCATCCTTGGTTATCAGGATAATGATGGAGCTTGGACGAATCGTTCAACTAGCTATATACAGAGTGAACACTTAGTGGGAGGATTTGAATATCTAATTAGTGAATCGGCACGCTTTACCCTTGAAGGGTTCTTAAAACGCTATGATCAATATCCTATATCCATTAAAGATCAGGTTTCCTTGGCCAATAAGGGAGGTGGATTTGAAGTTTTAGGCAGTGAACCCGTTCAAAGTTTCGGCTTAGGTCGCACCTATGGGGTAGAGTTTCTCTATCAACAAAAATTCACAGGTAAATGGTATGGAATTGGATCGTTTACCTGGTTTAGAAGTGAATTCTCGGGAAGCGACAACATCTATCGTCCTTCCCTATGGGATAATCAAATACTTGTTTCCCTATTGGGGGGATATAAACTGGGCAATAACTGGGAAATTAGTACAAGATACCGCTATCTGGGATCTGCTCCCTATGTACCCACCGATCTCGATAGAAGTCTGGCCTTTTATCCTGCCGTCATAAAAGATTTTAATGCTATAGGTTCGGAGCGTCTAGGTAGTTACAGTCAAGTAGATCTAAGGGTCGACAAAAAATGGAGTTATTCTGCTTGGAGTTTGGATTTATTTTTCGAGATTCAAAATCTGTTAGCAAGTGCCAACCCTCAAGAGCCTTCTTTCGGTCTGGATCGTGACGAAACTGGAGAAATACTTCTTCCAAGACAACTTGTACAGGTGAACACCAACAATTCGGCCACTGTATTACCCTCCATTGGTATCGTAATCAACTTTTAAGGCTTCCTTTACTCCTTGTCGTTTACTCCTTGGATTCTAAATCTGCAATCCAAAGCCAGTGACGATTGCCCTGTATTTTGGTAAAAATCATAAATCGCGATCCGCCATCCCCTATTCGAAATCGTTTTTTTAATCGAGTAGATGACTCAGGATAATTGTGAGCCCAAATATTTATGTGTTGAATCTTCTCCT
>CAKZLH010000257.1 GCA_937125285.1 uncultured Balneolaceae bacterium
TCTTGTAGTGCCAAGGCATGAATCATGGCTTGCAAATTAGCCATCAATAAGGCGGCTGGAACTCCCTTACCTGTGACATCGGCAATGCTAATCAAATGTCCACCATCGGGAAGTTGGAACAGGTCGTAATAATCCCCACCAATTTGTTTTGAGGGTATATTGGTGGCCGAAACCTCTAGACCAGTAATGGCGGGTAAATTTGCGGGTAATAATCCTTCCTGAATGGTTCGGGCTAGAGCTAATTCACTTTCATACTGTTCATTTAGAATCTGTTCCTCAAGTAGCTGAATACGTTTGATATTTAACACAACCAAGTTAGCAAGGGAAGCTACATAGTCCAATTCATCGGGGTCAAAGTCTTCGCCACTTCCTTTTTTCCCAATCCCAATAATCCCTAAGTTTTGCCCCTGACTTTGGATAGGTATGAGATAGTGAATGTGTTGCTTGTTGAAATATCGAACCCAATCCGTGTTTATTGAAGTATCAGCTACTGAATTCGTATCCGAGTTGTTCCCTTCATGTACTGCTACGGGCACCTTTAGTTTCTCTTTTACCAAAAGTAAGGATTGGATATCAAGCCCTTTGGGTTCTTCTTGGATACCCGCTTTCACCAGATTATGTGTTTCATCATCGGTGTAAAAAATGAGCAGAACCTGTCGGATGAATAATTGTCCTAGTAAGGCAAACTTTAAGGTACGGGTTAACTCGTCGACCGTACGCATCTGATTGAAATCATTACTCAATTCAAAGAGCGAATTTAAATCATGAACTTTTCGATCGAGTCGGCGATTGATCCGCTTCAGTTCTTCAAACATCTTTGAACTCGATAACGCAACCGAGGTCATGAGACATAAACTCTCAATAAAGTCTAATTCATCTCTTTGGTAAGGCGTTTTCTTCAGTGAAACATCCAAACAAAGAAAGCCTATGTGGTGCGCAGATGTACGAAGGTGAAATAAAATTCCCTGACTAGACAGCTCAAGTTGCTCAAAAATTTCCGGCAAATCTTCTTGGGTATATCTACCCTTATCCAATTTCTCGGGTCCAAAGGAAACCTGAATTTCAGAATGGTTGTTTTTGGCAAAACGCCCTTTACCCTTGGCAATTTTATACGAGGCCTCTCCTGGGCGATGGTATACAACACAAGCATGGGCGACCATAAGCTTCCCTAATGCAATCAACAGCAGATTGTTCAAGATGAAATCAGGATCCTGAGATTCAATCAGTATTCTACTGGTCTCGAGAAGGGTACGTTGCTCAAAATGACCACGGGTCGAGCTACGATCAGAGTCTGAATAATCCCCCATGAGTGTTATCTATTTTTCTTCATCAGGAGAGTATTTTTCTCTCGGGTTGAAGTATACTCGACCACATCCATTAATTTTCTTATAAGATAGACGCCCATCCCCCCACGTTGCTTGTTTTTAATCCGCTTCATAAGGTCAGGAGCCTGATAGGCCGCAGGATCAAAATGTTTGCCATGGTCGGTAAGTTCTATCCAAAGTTGTGTGGGTGTAGATCCAATGGCAATGAGCACTTTATGAGAGGAATTATTCTCATAAGCATGTTTGATGATATTGGTATAGGCTTCATCTACAGCTAAAATTATTTCGGAAACTTCCCTTTCGCCAAAACCTTCCTCTAGTACATAGCTTTGTATAAAGCTACGAACTTCTTTGAGGTGTTTGGTAGAAGAAGCTACCGTGATATGTTTTAGGCTGGTTGACATGTCTGAGCGACGACTTTATAGCGACTTAAATCCTTCTATTGCTTCTGATTCATCGTTCAGAATATCGTATAAGCTTGGGAACCCCAACAAGTCGAATACATGAAAGACACTTTCGGTCATATTGGATAACTTAATATCTCCCCCAAGATTTCGAATATCCTCTATGTAGGCCATAAATACCCCAAGTCCGGCGCTCGCGATATACGCTAGTTCGCTACAGTTTACAATGATGTGATATGACTCGGAGTCGATAAGGGTCTTTAATTCTTGCTCTAACTGAAATGCGGTATGGGCATCGAGCTCCCCTTGAATATCGAGAATAGAAACGTGATCAATCTGTCGTTTGGTAATGGTAAACTGTTTCATGGTGTACGCGATGGACGAGTTAATAAGCGATTATCTTTTGATGATTGAATGCTAAATAGATCTCTAGATAATGATTCGTACGAAGAATATAGCCAAGAAGATGCAAAAAAGTGTAGAAATACCCGTGGCACAGAAAAGAATAGCTTAGAGAAATAAAATAGGGCATTACATCATTCCAATGTAATGCCCTGACTATTCATCAAGAGAGACGCTACTTGAGCGTAACTTCAATTAACTAATTGCTTGCGACATAAGCAACTAAAATATTTTTATTGAATTTAGCCCTATGATTTTGCCCTGAATAGAATTCAAAGCACCAATTTGGTTCAATAAAAAATTAGTCGCGATTACTTACCCAATAGCTTGAACCGACTTCCGCGCCAAATTCTGCGCCAAAGTTTTCAGCATCTTGCATCGTGGGGAAATAACCAATACGTACGCGGAACCAAACATCTCCGGTTTCTTCGTTTCCAGTACGGACAACATAAACGGCGTCATAATCTGCATTGGTCCATTCGGCAGCTATTTGATTGGCTTTAACTTCCGATCTCCAAGCACCAAGTTGGACGGTATACGATCCATTAGCGTCAAAGGTATAGGCTGTTTTAGCAGCTTCCTCGGCCAAACGGGCGGCTTCTACTGCGGCTAAGCTGTCTTCAACGGCTTGCATTCGGGCTTCAAGGGCTGCTTGTTCTGCAATTCTAAGGGAATCTAAACGAGCTTGTTCTCTGGCCATACGTTCTTCTTCAGATTCGCCACAGGCAAATCCAACTGCGATAAACGCCATTAGGAACCAGATTAAGGATACATTTTTCATGAGTGTACTATTTATTTAAGGGGTTTGTCTCTTGTAACAAAGCTACTTATTGCCCATAAAGTAAAAAAAGAACTTATCTATTCTAAATGTTATTAGAATTCCTTTTATTGAGCGCAGTTATAACACCAAATAAAACTATTAATATGACTGGATTTGCGACCATAGACATTATTGTGTTTGTAGCCTACATCATGATGATTGTAGGTATAGGGCTTTGGGTTTCCCGAGATAAAGATGGGCATCAAAAAAATGCCGAAGACTACTTTTTGGCAGGAAAATCTCTACCCTGGTGGGCCATCGGTGCCTCGTTAATTGCAGCTAACATTTCAGCAGAACAAATTATAGGAATGTCTGGATCAGGCTTTGCGGTCGGTCTTGCCATTGCTACTTATGAGTGGATGGCAGCGGTTACCCTTCTCATTGTAGGTAAATTTTTATTACCCATTTTCATTGAGAAAAAACTCTATACCATTCCTGAGTTTGTAGAACAGCGATTCAATACGACACTAAAAACCATATTAGCGGTATTTTGGATTGCCTTATTTGTATTTGTAAACCTAACCACCGTAATATTTTTAGGTGCCAAAGCACTTGATACCATATTCGGGGTAGGTGATGGCAGTTTGATTTGGGCTTCACTCATTGGTTTGGCCTTAATTGCAGCCGCTTATTCCATATATGGTGGACTATCGGCAGTGGCTTGGACCGATGTTGTTCAAGTGGTGTTGCTGGTACTTGGTGGTCTAGTGACCACCTTTATTGCTTTGGATCAAGTGACCCCGGAAGGAGGCTTTATTCGAGGACTAAATCATGTCTATGATGTAGCCGGTGATAAATTCCACATGATTTTGGATAAATCTAATCCGGAGTTCAACAATCTGCCGGGTATTGCCGTTCTGATAGGGGGTATGTGGGTTGCTAACTTGTACTACTGGGGTTTCAACCAATACATCATTCAGCGTACCTTGGCAGCCAAATCCCTAGAGGAATCTCAAAAGGGGATTGTATTTGCAGCATTTCTAAAGCTAATTATCCCTTTGATAGTGGTTATTCCCGGTATTGTAGCTTATGTGATGTTTTCTCAACCAGAGGGTACCAAAATGATTCCAGGTGTAGTGGATGCCTTTAGTAAAGTGGGAGGTGGTTTGGATAACGACAAAGCCTACCCATGGTTGATTAGTGAATTTGTAATGCCAGGATTTAAAGGTTTGGTGGTTGCAGCTTTAGCAGCGGCTATTGTTTCTTCTTTAGCTTCCATGCTCAATTCAGTGGCGACTATATTCACTATGGATATTTATAAGCCCTATTTCAATCAAGAAGCATCGGATAAACAAACCGTTACCGTAGGTCGAGTAACCGCTCTTGTCGCGTTGATTATAGCCGTTTTGGTTGCGCCTCAATTAAGTAATGTTCCACAGATGTTTCAGTACATTCAGGAATATACAGGATTGGTGAGTCCAGGTATTTTAGCGGTCTTTATCATGGGCTTATTTTGGAAGAAAACCACGACAAAAGCAGCCATTTATGGGGTATTAGCTTCTATTGTGATTGCTCTTTTATTAAAAGTGCCCTCATTGGATCTTCCGTTTTTAACTCAAATGTATTACACGCTGATCTTAACGATTGTCATTATAGCGGGTGTTTCACTAACCACCAATCCAAATGATGATGATCCAAAAGCAATCATTACTACCTCTGAGACCTTTAAAACAGGGAAGGCATTCAATATCGGTGCTTATGCAGTGCTGATTATCACCGCCGTTCTCTACTCAATTTTCTGGTAGTTTTGCCGCTGCAGCAAGCTTTTTTAACCATTTGCCTCTTCCATCATGAGATGGAGGAGGTGGAATTGGTTTCGGCTTCGAATGAGATTGTGCGTGGGATATTGAACGGCATAGTAGGTATTCCCATTTAGGAAGTCGGTTAAAAACCGAAGTCCCATAATGTATGCCATATAAGGGCCCGCAAGAGAAACAAAAGAATGTTCGGCGGGTGAAAGCAGGGACGCTATTTGATGCATGAATGCGGTTCGAAAGGCGGTATAGTAGTCCAGATTAAGATCCAGAAGCGTTAGATCAACCTGGTCCTCAGCTTCGCTCAGGCCAATGGTTCTGAGGCCATCTCCCAAATCGAAAAGGATGGACCCTGGCATTGTGGTATCTAAATCGATGATGATGGGAGGTTCATTTTCTGTGCTTAGCAGGACGTTATTCAATTTGGTATCGTTGTGGGCTAGACGCGGGTTTTGAACATGCGAAGCTGCAAGCTCGGCTTCCATGGTTAAAAACATTTGGGAGTA